>CAYFSK010000015.1:0-21301 GCA_964345805.1 uncultured Mycoplasma sp. | reverse complement strand
CAACAATCCTACGATATCCATATGTACCTTTAGAATCATCAAACATTTTTTTAATATTTCATATCTTTCTTTCCAATCTTCCTTAGTTAAATTTGATTCTTTTTTTCATCCTCTTTTTTGACCTAATCCTGGGTAAAATTCTGGGTGATTAATATAATTTCTTTTCCAATTCCTAATAGTTCCTTGTGGAATATTATATTCTTTTTCTAATCTAGTACTTGGAATACCAGATATATACTTTTGAATTATTTCATTACGAAATTCATTAGAATAATTATTAAATTTTTGACCCTTTGAAGCCATAGAAAAATACACCTCCTTTCGGAGATGTATTTTATCACTTTCTCTGAACTGTTTTTTTATTCATGTCTACTCTAGAGGGTGCAGTTCAAAATAAACATCGTTTTTTATTGAATTTGAATTAGGTTTAAATTTACTTCAACAGCTGCAATACCATTAACAGTAGCATTTGTATCAGCCTCATTATCCATTGTTTCATCTACTGGGTTTTCATACCAAGTAACATAAAAACGAATAGTAGCAGTTCTACTTGGTTGACTTAAAAGAATTGAGTTAGAGATAGTATTGCCATGAGTATAACTTTGCGTTACTCCTCCAATTTCATAATCTGTTATTTTTAAATCGGTAACAGTATTCTGGGCGCTTAAATCAGCACTAATAGAGTACTGAAAAGATACATCAGCATTTGTTCCGTTAATAATTACATCAAAATATCCATTTGCTGTTGGAGCTATAACTCCTTCTTTTATATTTGTTGTTCCAGCAAAAACAGGAGTAATAACTTCGGAAAAATCAGAGTTTTGGACTACATCTTGAGTATTAACTAAAATACTCCATCTAGCTATTGTAAGTGATGCGTTAGCGCTTGTGTTAGTTACATACTTTGCATATGTTGATTGGATTAAAGAAATGCATACAAATAGCGAAATAATAGCAAGTAACATTATTAATTTCTTGTTCACGCGCATGTCCATCACTCTCCTTTGTTTACTTTAATTATACAGGATAATACACTATATTGACACAAAAATATAGTAAAAGTGTATATATTTACATTATTGTTTACACCAATTGAAATGAAAAAGTTAATGAAAAAAGCTTGCTTTATTATTAAAAATATTTTATAATGATATCGTATATGAATAGAGGGTGTATTCGTATGCAATGATGCCATATTTGAGCATACGAAAGGAGTAATACATGGCAAGAGAAGTCATAGTTACTGCTGGAAAAGTTCGAAATTGGCAAAAATTCGGTAGGGTATTAAAGCTGGCAGTACTTCTTTTATTAATACTACTGATAGTTGTTTATATTGTACTTAGTGTGACTTTTAATGTAGGAAGTTTTGTTGTAACACTAGGCTCAAATAAAGAACTTGAAAGTGGACTAGCAATGTTTGAATCATTAAATGACATGACTGGTAAAAGATGGCTTAAAGCTGAAAACTTGCAGTTTATGGACAATATATCTATAAATTGGCTACCCGATGATTTACATACTTCTGCAGAAGGCTCTCATAACGGCGATAATTATATTGCATTCACGTTTTATATTCAGAACCAAGGCGACATTCTTATTAATTATTGGTATAGCATGTATATAGATGATGTTGTAAAAAATGTCGATGAGGCAATAAGAATTATGATATATCATGGTGAAGAAGTAACTATTTATGCTAAAGGAAATAGTATAGATGGAGAAGCTGAACCAGATACTACAAAATTCTTAACTGAAAAAGATGGATTAATCATTTTAGAGCAGCGTACGAACTTACAACCTGGAGAATACGATCGTATCACAGTTGTGGTATGGATTGAAGGTGATGATCCCGAGTGTGTAGATGCACTTATTGGCGGCGAATTAAAAATGCATATGGATATAACAGAAGAACATCCTACGACATATAAAGGTGGAGATAAAAAATGAGTAAAAAGAATAAAAAAGCAAAAAAGAAATTAGGTTCATTAATATTACTACTGTTTTTAACAATAATAATGTTAGTAACATCAACCTATGCATGGTTTACAGCTAATAAAACAGTAACTATTTCTGATATTAATGTTTATGTATCAGCATCAAGCGGTCTGCAAATATCAACCGATGCTGTAAATTGGAAAACATTAATTTCTAATGAAGATATTGCTACTGGTTACTCTGCTACAGGAGCTACAACCGTAACAGATAAGAATATGCTTCCAACTGTTCTTGCACCAGTATCAACTGCAGGTACAGTTACTGGTGGTTATATTGATATGTATTCTGGTGTTGTAACAGCAAATGAAACTACCGGTAATTTTGAACTTACAACAGCAAAGCTAACTGAAGCAAAAGGAACGGAAGGTAACTTTGTTGCATTTGATATATTTTTAAGAACAGATTCTGCTGAACCTTTGTATCTTGGTGTTGGTTCTGGGATTGTTAAAAATACTAATCTAGTAACACCGGCTGACGGTCTTCAATATGCAGGAAGAATTGGTTTTATTAACAATGGAACACTTGCTTCCACATCAACACAATATCAATTAGTAAACCAATTTGGAGGTAGTGCTTCAACAGTTAAAATAATCGAACCAAATTTTGATGGTCATACTGCATATGGTATTACTCAAGCAAATCAATATTATCAAACCTATACTTATGGAGGCGCAGGATATCCATGGGCTGGTTTAACAGCGGCACCAACTGGAAATAACCAAATGTCATACGATGGAGTTAAAGGAGTAGTGAGTAATCTTATTTTAACAAAAACAAACGCATCAACTACTCCTGGTGTTGGAAATCCAGCAAGTTTTGAAACAGTAACAGGAGTTGATAAATTATATCCGGTATCGACAAACTTTACAAACGCTGATTCAACAGTAACAGAAAATGAAAAATTATATGATTCATTTCCAGCAGGAGTTACTAAACTACGTATATATATGTGGATTGAAGGACAAGACGTTGACTGTGAAAACAATGCATCTGGAAGTAACTTAACATTTAGATTATCATTTACACAAAATGAAACTGCATAATTAATATAAATTAAAAAAGCATTAGCGAGAAGCTGGTGCTTTTTTTGTGTAAAGTAAAAAAATATATATAAAAATTATTGATTTTTATTTTTTGTTATGCTAAAGTGAATATAGTTAATAGTTTAGGGGTTGTTAAAATAAGAAAAATATTTTAACCACCGTGCATTATTATGGTGATAATCATTTTTTAAGTATTATTTGTATGAAAAATACATTAATGCTTAATCCAGATAATCATCAAATTGGTCTACTTTCTTTTTATCTCTAAAGGATTTAAAGGCGGTAGGGAGCACACTTTTTTGATTATAGCTGATATGGTATTATGCCATGTTGGTTATATTCAATACCCCTTCATATCAAGCCGTTAACTAAGGTACGTACTTGTGGATGCTTGATATCACTTGAATCATGATTCTTTGGTCGAAGAACGGGTTTGAGGTAGATTTCCACAAAAAATATACTGACTGACTCTCAGTATATTTTTTTGTTTAAATTTTCTTATAAAATATGGTATAATTTATATAATAATTGGAGAGTATGTAATGCTAAAGAAAATAGGAAAGTATTTTAACAAACATCGCCTTATAATAAGCGGCATAATGATATTGTTTGCTGTTTTCTTTTTTGTTTTATATCCAACTTTTACAGAAAAAACAACATCTTCAATATGGGATGGAAGTATTGCTACTTCTTTTGCATCTGGAAATGGTACTATAAGTAGTCCTTATGAGATTTCAAGTGGCTCAGAACTTGCTTATTTTTATTCAGAGTTAAATGGACCAAACTATAGTAATTATTATAATAAATATTATGTTTTATCAAATAATATTGATTTAAATAATTTAAACTTTTCTTTTATTAATTATGGAGTAATTTTTAGTGGTAATTTCGATGGGAATGGCTATACAATATCTAATTTAATAATTAATGATTGTGGTCTTGATCCAAATACAAATGTTTGTAATTATGCACTATTTTATGAATTAAATAACGCTACTGTCTCAAATATAAATGTTATTAATTCAAATATTACATCTGGTTATGAAGATAGTAATGTTGCAACTCTTGCTATAAGAGCACACGCATCAACAATAAAAAATATATCTTTGACAAATATAAATTATAATATAACAAATCATTTGAATTATGACCATTATGTAGCAGGACTTGTTGTAAACGATCAAGGAGCAAATAAAATAGATAATATCTTTTTAGATATTAATAACACAAGTTCTACAGGTGGTAATTTATTAAATAATTATAATGGATCTACTATTAGTTATATAATTCATAAAAATAATGGCTATAATTTAATTACTAACAGTACAAATGTTTTTAGTAATATTTATACATTTACTAAAACTGGGGAAATAATAACTTTTGATAATTCTTATGCTGTTTCAGCAGTAATTGCAAAGTTTAATCTAAACTCTCCTTTAACATGGGTTCATCGAAATAATACAATAAGACTTCTTAATACCGGCGTAGGAGAACCAGAACAGCCAGAGCCAACAGTAATTGAATTTCATGATAGTGGCATAAGTGGAAGCACAGTATATGTTAATGACTATCAATCTGATTTAGATTATTATGAAGGATTAAATTTTACTTACAATACAGATGGAACCCTTCCAACTAGAGTTAGTAAAAACGTTTATAATGATTCTAATTTAGTAGTTGTACAGGTAAGTTATAATGGTGAGGATTATCAGCATCATGTTGATAATAGCCTTGGCTTTGTTGGTTATGTATCTTTAACTGAATTACAAAATAAATATGTTTATTATAAAGTATACCCAGTAAATACTAATGGTACCGAAAATCTTCTTGATGATTATATTGAATTTGATTTAATTGATAACCCTTGGGCAAATAGGCCAAATAATAAAGCTTTTAATGGTTGGACAACCCTTTATGAAGGGGCTAAAATAAATTTAGATATTGATACATATGTAAGAAGTGTAAAAGTACCTATTACATATGAAAATGGTATTCCAAAACCAATAATAATAGATTTTTATACTTCTTGGACATATGCTAATGCAGTTAATATTACAAATAATAACCAGTGGACTACTGTCATGGATCAAATGTATACTGGTTATACTTTAAGAGCTGCAAATGGAACTGTTACGGTTTATAACTTAACAGGTTATTATTATCAAGAAACTATTAGCAATGGTGAAACTTTTCCCGCTAATTCTTATTATCAAGGCCGTAATAATAACCTTGGAGGAACAACTTGTAGTTCTAGTACTTGTACATTTTATACAGCAGTTTTAAGTAATATTTTTGATCCTGCTCTTACATATTATTCTAGGTCTTATAGTTTTTGGTCTGGTTATACTTTTTCGGTAGTATATCCACAACCTGTTAGTACAGAAACAAGAAATGAAGTTGTTGTTGGTGATCCTGTTGGAGGTTTTTATCGTGAAGTAAGAATTCCTTATGGTGTTTCACTTGTTGGTTATTATGATTTTAATAATGTTGAATTTACAAGTGGTACTTGCAATAATTCTGGTGGTTGTGATTATTTAGAGTATATTAAAAATGTTGATGCTAATGGTACTGTTGAAGTAGCTGTGGCTAATGTTACTTATTATTACTTTATAACAAGAGATACTAATATAATTGTTTTAAGAGCTAATCTTACTGGTATTTTTTCATCTCAACCAAATCCTTGTACAATTACTGCTATTCATAATGGAGTTAATTATAAAAATTCAACAAGCTGGCAAATAAGATCTAATTTAAATATCTATAATGATATTAGAATCGAAGAAATGAGACTTTATTCAAGGAACACTACTTTGTCAAATGGTTCAGTTACGCCAATAAGTGGTTTATCTTTATATGGAAGATGGAATAACGTTAAAATTGGTAGGGGTATTGTTAAAGAAAGTGGTAATATTGCTACATTTTCTACGATGATAGGTGCTTATTCATCATCTGGTGGTAATTATGGTAAATATACTTTTATTATAGAATCTGGCTATTATAATTCACTTAGTCTTTCAACCCAATCGGGAGGAAGTAATAGTTATACTTTTAAAGTACTTGGAACTTATGGAAATGATTATGATAGAGTAAATAATGTTAATACTAATCTTGAGGTAAGATCAACAGCAGCTGGTGCTTGGGGAAGTTATATTTATTCACCAGGTGGAGTAACAGAAAGTGCTTTAAACTTAACTGTAAAAAGTGGAGAGTTTGGAACTAATAAATCTGATTATATTTCTGGTATTTATGTTGGGGGATTAAATGGGGGAACTCATTATTCATCAAGAACAGCTACAATTGAAGGCGGCTGGATTTATAATTTAATTGGTGGCCCACTTTCTGCTTCAAGCATGGAAAATTATAATGATACATACATGTATATTAAAGGTGGAAGTGTTGATATTGTTATTGGAGGAGCTGGTAGGTCAGCAACTTATGGTAATCGTATTATTCAGCAAACTGGGGGAATCATTAATTATAGTATTTTTGGTGGATCAAATGGTATTCAAGGTAGTGATACAGGAGGATCAACGACAGCAGGTACTTTAAATGGTAGTAGTTATGTTTATGTAGGAGGCCACGCTGTTGTAGGAGATGAGACTTTAGTTAATGCCGGAACTTTAGAACCAATTTCTCAGGTTACAGCAGGAAATGTTTTAGGCGCTGGTAATGGTAATAGTTCATCTGTTGGTGTTGGGTCTGTAACTAATTCTTATATTGTGATTAATGGAGATGCTTTAATTAGAAAAAATGTTTATGGTGGTGGAAACTATGGTGCTACTGGTTATAGTAATGCCGCAGCATCTTCACCAACCGTAACCGAAGTAAATATATACAGTGGAACTATTGAAGGAACTGTTTATGGAGCAGCAAACAGAAATGGTGCTGGTAACTATAGTCATAGTGCTAATGGTTTAACTTTTTATAATATTGATGCGGATATTAATGTCAATGTTTATGGTGGAACTATTGAAGGTGGCGTTTATGGTGGTTCAAATATATCAGGAACAGTTTATGGAACAACTAAAGTTAATGTAATTGGTGGAAATGTAAATAATGTTTATGGTGGAGGAGAAGGAGCTGCAACCTTTGTTAGAGATGATGTTACTGTTACTATTGGCTCATCAACATCAGGTCCTGTTATTTCTGGAAATGTTTATGGTGGTTCTGCTTATGGAACTGTTAATGCTACAACAACTGGAGCACCTGCTAATAGTAACAAGGTAAATGTAACGGTTAATAATGGAACAATTAATGGTGAAGTATTTGGTGGAGCAAAAGGAGATTCTACAACAGTACCTTATGTAAAAGGTGATATAAAAGTAACTATTAATGGTGGTACAATTGCTTATGTTTATGGTGGTTTTGATCAAAATGGAAAGCCAGTTGGAAATGATGAGGTATATCTAAACGGTGGTATAATAGGTACTGTTTTTGGTGGTGGAAAAAACACTTCTATTGATGTTACAAAGGTATATTTAAATGGTAGTACTTGTAATGAAATATATGGTGGTTCAAATCAATCAGGAGCTGTTCTTAATACAAATGTAACAATTAATTCAGGGCAAGTAACTAATATATATGGGGGAAATAATGTTGGAGGAAGTTGTCAAAATACTAAAATAGATTTAAACGGAGCAAATATTATCGGTTCGGTTTATGGTGGTGGAAATCAAGTAACAACAACAACTACTAATGTTAATATTTATAATACAGTATCAAGTATTTCAAATATCTATGGTGGTGGAAATCAAGCTGGTGTTACAACAAGTAATGTTACAGCTTATGCTAATTCAGCAAACACCATAAATGTTACAAATCTATTTGGTGGTTCAAATCAATCAGGAGTAGTTAATACTTCAAATGTTTTAATAAATCAAGGAAATTATAATAATATATATGGGGGAAATAATGCTGGTGGTTCTACTACTAGCAGTAATGTTACTTTTAATGGTAATGTTGCAACCAATATATTTGGTGGTGGAAATCAAGCTGCAACAACTAGTACAAATGTAATTATTAATAACGGAACAATTACCAGAGTGCTTGGTGGTGGAAATATGGCAACAACCCAAACTACCGACACAAATATTTATGGAGGAACAATTAATACTGTCTTTGGTGGTGGTAATGAAGGAGCTGTTACAACAAGTAATGTTGATATATATAATGGAAATATTGTATCAGTATTTGCTGGTGGAAATCAAGCAGGAGCAACAACAACAAATGTAACAACTCATAGTCTTGGAGCTGGTAGTAATAATATTGAAATAACAAATCTTTATGGTGGATCTAATCAACTTGGTACTGTACAAAATGCTAACGTCTTAATTGAAAAAGGTACAATTAATCAAGTTTATGGTGGAAATAATGCCGGTGGTCAAACAAATAATACAGATGTATCAATAACTGGAGGAACAATTACATACGTTTATGGCGGTGGAAATAAGGCAAGTGTAACAAATGCTTCATTAAATATTAGTTCTGGAAGTATTACAGCTGTTTATGGTGGTGGAAATGAAGCAGTAACAACAACTACAAACACAAATGTAACTGGAGGAACAATCACAAATATCTATGGTGGTGGAAATCAAGCAGCAGTTATAAATGATACAGTTTTAAATGTAACCGGAGGAACAATTACACAGAATTTATATGGCGGTGGAAACTTTGGCGCTGTTAATGGTAATACTTATGTAAATATTCAAAACGGTACTATTAATGGTAGTGCTTATGGTGGTGGTAATGGTAATACTGCAACCGTAAAATTAAATACTAATATAACTGTAAGTGGTAATTCTGTTATTGGAACACCATCTTGTAGTATATTAAATACATGTTCTGTCTTTGGTGGTGGTAATGCTGCATTTACTGGACTTGAAGAAACAAACAATTCAAAAGCAAATGTTAATATTGCTGGAGGAACAATTTATGGCAATATATATGGTGGAGCAAATACATCAAAGGTATATGGAGAGGCAAATGTAAATGTTGGTGCTGATGTTGTAACAGGTCCAACAGTTACAAAAAGTGATATTTTAATTAAAGGTGCTATCTTTGGTGGAGGTGAAGCTAATGCTTCAGGCTCAGAAATATATGACTATTCATTTATTAGTGTAACAAATGCTATATATTTAAATATTAATGGTAATAATTATAATAATTTTGATATTGAAGGATCTATCTTTGGTAGTGGTAATGCTTCTTCATCAGGAGGTACAAGTGTAATAAATGTTAAGAATTATGGAACATTTGCTAATCCTAAAACTAATATATCAATTCAAAGAACCGATACATTAACAGTTGATAATAGTTCTATTCAATTAATAGGAGCAACAGACAGAGTTAATGAATATTCAACTGTATTATTTACTTTATCAAGAATAAATAATTTAATTCTTAAAAACAACTCTAATATGTTCTTTCAAACTGGTTGGAACTTAGTTGAAAAATTTAGAAGTGTTGATCAAAATAATAATCTTGCAACAGTAACAATTGATGAAGAAAATCAAACAGTAGTTAAAAATGTTGATAATAGAATTTATGCACTTGCTGAAAGTGCAAAAGCACTAAATATTGCAAAAAATCAAAACGTTACTATATTTGGTGATGTTGAAGGAATGAGTTTCTTTGGACTTTATAAATTAACAGGTGGTGGCGGAGTAAATGTAGGAATTTATGATAAACATAACTTTGGTGATACTCTTGATTGGGGAGATGTAATTGACTCAGGTTCATATGTAGCAGGAAGTCATAAATTAAATCATGATATTGAAGTAGATGGTTTTTATACTAATATAATGGATGAAGAAACAACAACAGCCATTATAGAATATATTAAACCAACTCCACCAGATTCAAATATGTATATGTGGGTTGTTGGTCAAAAAGTAATTGAATATGATATTGATTTAGTTGCTTCTAAATATTCAACATTAGGTACTACTGAACTTGCTTTTAATGACTTTTCAAGAGAAAATACATCATTTGAAATTCTAGCATTTGACTATTCAAGTGTTGCAGCAGGTGTTGAACTGGTACATAAAAATGATATTGAACGTGTTGCAGCAAGTGGAAATATTGCTGATAATAAAATGGGACTTCATATGGAATCAAGTAACACAGGATGGTTAACTATAGGAAGTACAGAATTTTTAACTAGTCCAACAACACCAATTATAGGAACAAAAAAATATATTGGTGATAATACTACTGATATTCCATCATTACTATTTTATTTATATCACTCAAAGAACATAGAAACAGCTGGTGATATGGGAACAGCTAGAATAGTTATTATGGCTATAACTAGAATAGATGATTTAACTAATGAAACCCAAAGACTTGTTGTTAATGTTAATTTATCAAGAGTTTTATATACAACAAATGATTATGAAGGAGCAATAACTGAAGGAAGAAAGTATGATTTATTTGCATCAACAAATGTTAAAATAAGTTCTAAATCTTCATTTAGTGCATATTATTCATTATTCGTTGAAGGTGCAAGCATCTATCAAACCGGTTTTCATCGTGCTCTTGTATCAAATTATGTATTACCTGAAAACACAAAAATTACTATGATTGATTTAAGTAATGATTCTATGCCAGAATATTATTATCATGTAATTACTGCTCAAGAAGTAATTGATGCAACAGATGAAATTGCTACATATGGTGATATAAGATATAACTTATCAATGTTTGAAGTAATGGGAGCATATAATAGCGGTCATTATTATGATGATGCTGCAAAAAATGTTCAGTATTATAATGCTATAGATGAGTATGCTTTAGAAGAATTTATTTTCATTGTAGATTTTGAAGATACTTCTATTGCATCATCAAGTATGTCAAACCATCTGTTATTAGAAATGCTAGATGATAACGATCAAACAAGAATAAATGTTTTAGGTGTCCAGCAACCTATTATGGTATATAATATATATACCAACCATGATGCAACAGTAAGTGTTGATGGAACTATTAGTAAAGATACCATATATGCCGGGAATTCTTTTCTACTTGATTTAAATACTTTATATACTCAAACCAAAATAGAAGGAAGTACAGTTTATGATACTAGATATTTAGATTATAAAATGGGAATTAAAATATCACTTGTTAATAGTCAAGGACAAGTAGTTAGTGGAGCTTCTTTAATAGGGTTATATTACACAATAGGTGGAGTAAATTATTATCCAAATATTGATGGTACAATGCGAGTAAAAGTTGCTGACAAGGTTGGTAGTGCTAAAACATGGGTTAATGTTCATACTGGAACAAGTAAAATATCAACAGGTGATTATAAAGTAAGAGTAGAGGCTTTTGGTTCTCCAGATGGATTATATTATGGTAATAATACTCCAGCAGTAAAAGATTTTGATATTCATGTTATTAATGAAATCTATGGTCTTGATGTAAGTATTGCTCCAGAAGAAATGATTATTGATGGAGAAACCGGATTAACACTTAATCAATTAAATACTCTTAATTATGTAATTGAATATAATTCTGGTTTAGCACAACCAAAGATTCATTTAAGATTATATCGAAGAAAATACAATGAAGTATATTCTACTAATTTTGAACTTGTTGATTTACAAGACTTTTCAACATTACCACTGACATTATCATCAAGAGTAAATGAATATATTGTAATAACCAATCCGCAAGCGATTAATAATTTAACAATAAATCTTACATCAGGCTTGCAAATTGGAACCTATAAATTAGAATTTGTATTATGTGATGCTACAAATGAAATAGGTGTTGTAGAAAAATATTTTATTGTAAAATAAAAGAAAGGAAAAGTTATGAAAGAAGTTAGTAATGAAGAATTGTTAGAAATATATGATATTATTGAAGATTTCATTAATACTTTAAAAAGCAAACAAGAAGGAGAGAAAAATGAAGGATAAAATAAATAAAGAAATTGAAAATATTATTTCTGTTTTAGAAACTCTTCCGACTAATAATAAGGCAAATAAAGAAAAGTATAATACTTATTTAAATGATCAAATAAATATTTATAGCAATAAGCTTGAAGATGTAAAAAAAGAGATTCTATTAAGATATAATAAAATTATTGCCGAAAATACTAAAGGAAATGATTTACCTAGAATATCAGAACTTGATATTAATTTTGTTAGATGCTCTTCTTCTTTTTATGATTCACTTGAAAAAATGAATTTAAATCATTTGCTTTATGAATTAACTCATTTTTATAATAACGACTTAGAAAAAGTTAATGAAGTGATTTTACAAATAATAAAAGAATTTGAAAAAGCAGGAGTTATTCTTGAAGTAAAAGATTTTGTGTATTCTAGTGATATTAAAACTTATATGCATGCTCTTTTATCTAAAAAAGGAAATATTAAGAAAGTTTTTGAAGAAATATTTTGGAAGACACCAAATTTTATAATTCAAATTGAACTTAACTTTCGTTACTTATATTTAAAGAATGAAAAAACAATTACAAAATTTTTTAAAGAACATTATAATACTACAAAACTATTTGATTATATTAGTGAATATAAAAAAGCAAAAGCAAATGAAAAAGATTTAAAACGTAGTAGTGTTAAATATATTTTTAATAACTTTTTTACAGGTAAAATACTTCCTGTATGGTTAGAAGAAAAACACATAATAGAGTTTAATAAAAAATATATTTTAGAAGAAAGTAATGATACATACTTTAATTTAATTAAATTAGAAGAATCTTTAGAAGAATATAAAAATTATCAAAGCTTTTCTTTTATTATTAATCATATGAAAGAATTATATGAGAAGAAAGCTGAATATAAAGATGTTTATGATAATAAGTTAAAGGAAATATCTAAAAAAGAAGCTGAATTATTTAAAGTAAATAGTAAATTAGATAAAAAAGGTTTCTTTAAATTGAAAGAAAATAAATTAAATGAACTTAAATTAACAAGAAATAATATTATTAATGAATTAAATACTTATTATAATGAGCTTAAAGACTTAAAAATAAAAGATATAATATTTGATAAGGTAACTGATGATACAAGTCATTTAGATTTATTAAAACTATCATTAACAGATTTTAATTTTTTTACTACACTTTTAAAAGAGCAAAATGAAAATATGGACTCAGAATATATTAATAGTCAAATGATAAAGTTATATAATTATATATATGTTAGTAATATTAATATTATTTCTAACGTAGCTATAAGTGAAGATAAAAACATTCCTAAAATTATATGTGATGGATATCGCTTAATTAATATAGAAATTGATGAATCTTCTTTAGAAGGAGATTTAATTAAAGATGTTATTCACCATGTTGAGGATATGATTTTAAGTCGTGATTTAAAAAGGCTTAATATGAGTATAGATGATATAATATTTGTTGTAAATGTAAAAGATAAGATAGAACCTAGTAAGAAGGAAGCAAAAGAAGAAAGTAAAGTATAAAAAAAGATGATTAATAATAAATCATCTTTTTTATTTCAAATGGTACCCTCGAAAGGATTCGAACCTTCGACCTACCGCTTAGAAGGCGGTTGCTCTATCCAACTGAGCTACGAGGGCAGCTCTTTAACACGGATAATTATAAGATAAAACCCTTAAAATAGCAAGTGTTTTATATATTAAGATAAAAACAAAATGTAAATATTTTAATTTTTTTCAAAAATAAAAAGGATAATAAGAATAATTAAGATATATAAGTAGTGAAGGGAGGAAAAATGAAAAAGAAAATTATTGTTGTGAATCAAAGAGATACAAAAGATTGTGGAGCTTGTTCATTACAATCGATTATTCGCTATTATGGTGGATATGTTCCACTAGACAGAATAAGAGAAGATACTTTTACTTCTAAAGAAGGAACATCCATATATCATCTTGTTAAAGCATCTAAGAAGTATGGTTTAGGGGCAATTGCTAAAGAATATAATAATAAATGCCTTAGTCATGTTACATTACCTATTATAGCTTATATAAAGCAAAAAAATGGTTATACACATTTTGTTTGTCTTTATGAGTATAATGATAAATATGTAACAATAATGGATCCAGCTAAAGGCATAGAAAAGCTTGAAATAGATTCTTTCAATGATATATTTACTGGTATTGTAATTGAGTTTAGTCCAAGTGATCATATTATATATTTAAGTAAAGGGAAAAGTATATATTATCTTTTAGCATTAATTATTAAAGACAATAAAAGTTTATGTATAAATATTTTATTAGCTAGTATTCTTATAATCTTTTTTACTATCATAAATAATTTTTTTATGAAGATAATATTTAAATACTTGTTTATATCCGATTTTGATTTAATTAAAATATTATTTTATCTTTTCTTTATAGTTATTGTATTTAAGTTATTTTTTGAATATACAAGAAGTTATTATATAAATCATTTAAATAAAAATATAGATGTATATATAATTAAAGATTTTCTTTATCATTTGTTAAATCTTCCTTTCAAATTTATTAAAAACCATAATTCAGGGGAGATTCTTTCTCGTTTTAATGAAATTAAAAGCATTAAAGAGATACTAAGTGAAATAGTATTAAGTGTTTTTCTAGATTATTTTCTAGCTTTAGGTGTTTTTATAATCCTTTTTTTTATTAATTATAAAATGAGTTTATATTTAATTATTATAATGATTATGTATTTACTTTTTATAATTCTTGAAAATAAATATATTTATATAAGAAGTAAAAATAACATAGATTTGCAAACAAGTTTAAATAATAGAATTACTGACAATATTAATATGTTAGAAAGTATCAAAAATTTAAATAATATTAAATATGTATTTGAAAATTTAGAAGAATTATCATGCAGTTATTTATATGATAATTACACATTTACAAGCATAGTTAATACTAGTAGTTTATTAAAAAAGCTATTCATTGAGATAAATATATTTCTAATAAATGTTTTAGGTTTTATACTTGTATATAAAAATAAACTGTTATTAATAGATTTAATAACATTTAACAGCTTTGTTTATTATATTATTAATCCAGTTAAATCCTTTCCCATTTTGCTAATTAAATATAATTTTATTAAAGCATCTTTTAATAAAATTATGGAATTAATTGATTTAGAAGAAGAAAATATTATCACTGAAGAAAACTTTATCATGGGTGATATTATTTATCAAAATGTATCTTTTTCTTACGATGATTATCATCTTATGTTTAAAAACTTTAATTTAGGAATTTTAAAAGGCTCTAAAATTATAATTAAAGGAAAAAGTGGGTGTGGAAAAAGCACATTATGTAAAATGTTATGTGGAATTAACAATCCTACACAGGGAAAAATTAGCATCAATGGTAAAGATATTAGAGATTATAATATATATACATTAAGAAAACATATTACATACGTTGGTCAAAATGAAGCTTTATATTCTGATTCTATAAAAAATAATATACTATTTTTCAAAGAAGATAATGAAATGTTTGATAAAGTTTGTCAAATATGTTTAATTGATGAGATTATTGATAAAAAGACATTTAGATATGATGAAATGATAGATAATTATTCAAATAATATATCAGGAGGTGAAAAGCAAAGAATTATTTTAGCAAGAGCTCTTCTTAAAAATAGTCATATTTTAATTTTAGATGAAGCATTAAGTGAAACCGATTATTATACCGAAAGAAAAATTCTTAAAAACATTATTAATTTTTTTAAAGATAAAACTTTAATATATATCACACACAAAAATCAAGATAATTTATTTGAAAGAATAATTAATTTGGAGTCCAAAAGTGAATTATGACTATATTAAAAATATAAAACCTATAAAAAATTATTTTATAATTATTATATTTTTAATTATTAGTGTAATTATAATTTTGCTTTTTTTTACAAGGTGCTATGATACATATCAAACTTATGCTACTTATGATGGAAAAAGTTTAAATGTTAGTGTTCAAATTAATAGCTCTGACATAATAAAAAAAGCACACTACTTTAAACATAATTCAATGGTAATTAAGTATAAAATTGATAAAGTATCTGATTTGCTTGTAAAAGATAATGAAAATTATCAAATATATGTATTAAAGATAGATAAAGGTTATTTTAAAGAAAATGAAGTTGGAAAAATAGTCTTTTATTTTAAACGAGAAAGAATTATTAAGAAAATATTAAGAATTATATTCTAGAAAGGAGAAAAAATGCCTTTAGATGATAAAAAAGCAATCAACTATTATGGTGGTGCCGTAAGTGTAGGAAGTGTTATTGTAATTAGCAGTATTATTACATTTTTACTTGGTTTATGGCAAGGAATAGTCGAAAATAGGATTTTTGTTAATAAATAAAATGATATTAAAAGATGAAGACACAATTAATTATTATGGTGGAGATGCTGCTATAACAGCAGCGCTTGTAACTGCGGTTCTCTCTCTTTTAAAATTTACCTATGAATTAGGAAAGGAAACGGGAAAATTTATAAAAGAAAATTATTTAAATAATACTAATTAATTAAAAATCTTGTCAAAAAAACTTCCTGGTGTTATAATGTTTGTAGCTAATGAAGGGAGGGATATAATGACAAAGGTTGTAGTACAGAATGGTAACGTAGATTTAGCCATTAAAAAGTTTAAAAATAAAGTTGCTCGTAGTGGCATCCCTTCTGAGTTAAAGAAGAGGAAATTTTACGAAAAACCAGGAGTTAAGAAGAAAAACGAGAAGAAAGAAAACATCAAAAACTTCCGTCGTAGAAATCGTAATAATTAATTTAAAAGGATAGATAGTTTAATTAAATTATCTATCTTTTTTGTAATCATTATAATTAATTAGTAAATAATTGAATAGTATCAAAAGAAAAACAGATTTTTAATAAGGAGTTAATTTTTATGGTAAAAATAGTAATAGGAGATAAAAGTAAATTTAAAAATTATGATTTTAGAGAGACTTGCTTTGGATTAAATTTTAAAGAAGGAAAAGCTTTGTTGATTTATGATAAAACAAATTATTCTCTAGTTGGTGGTGGTATTAATGAAAATGAAAGCCACAAAGAATGTCTAATAAGAGAGTTTAAAGAAGAGATTGGATATAGTATAAAAAACATAAAGCCACTATTTACAATAGATTGCTTTTGGTTAGCAGGAGGAAAGTGGCCAATAGAGTCTCTTGCTAATTTTTATTATGTAGAATTAGATAAAAAAAATTCAAAAGATAGTGAATCAAAAGCAGAGTATATCCACATAGAAAAAGCTTTAGATTTAATAAACTTACCATATCAAAAAAAAGCGTTAGAAATTTATATAAAAGAAAATATGTAAGATAGTTAATTATATAATTAGCTAACTTTTTGTTTTGTAAAATAATATAAACATAGTATAATAATATATATAATATTTTAAGGAGGAAACATGCTAAAAGGATTGCTTAAAGATTCACTTCAATATAGTTTACCATCTTTAGTTATCATTTTAATAACAATTATTGTTATTAGAGTTGCTTATTCTATTGAAACAAAGAAGAAATTTCTTTTATATCGTGAATATTGGAATTTATTTGCGATATCTTATTTAATCTTATTTTATGATTTAGTAACAAGAGCAGATATTAACAATTATAGTGGTGTTAATTTAATTCCTTTTGCAGAAATTTTTAGATATAGTTTTGAAAGTAAATTATTTTATTATAATGTTATTGGTAATATTATGATGTTTATTCCTATTGGCTTTATAGTTTCTTCCTATTTAAAACCCAAGAAAGTATGGCCTAATTTGATTATTGGTATAATAGTTAGTTTAACAATTGAAAGTGTTCAACTTAATATAGGGAGATCTTTTGATATAGATGATATTATTTTAAATACAATAGGATGTGTTATTGGCTATTTATCTTATTTATTATTTTCTCGTCTATATCAAAAACTACCAAAAGTATTTAAAACAACATGGTTTAACAATACTCTTTGTATACTAATATCTGTTATAGCTGTTATTTTTATTATTATTTTTTAGGTGATAAGAATGAATAGCTTTGATATATATGATGAATATGGTTATAAACAATTTGATATTTTAAATAAAGCATTTAAAAGAACTTTAAAATTAGAAAAAGTTAAGAATGCTTATTTTTCAGTAGTTCTTGTAAATGATAAAAAAATAAAAAAAATTAATAAAGAATATCGAGGAATTGATAAAGTTACGGATGTTATATCTTTTGCATTTGAAGATAATGATAAAAGAAGGTATAATAATATTAGAGTTTTGGGTGAAATATATATTTGTATACCAAAAATGATAAATCAAGCAGAAGCTTATGGGCATACACAGACAAGAGAACTTGCATTTCTTGGAGTGCATGGACTTTTGCATTTGCTTGGATATGACCATGTTAAAGATAAAGAAGAAGAAAAAATAATGATTGAAAGGCAAGAGGAGATATTAAATGGATTTAAAGAAACAAAAAGGTAAGAAAGTAGGACCTATTCAAGATATTTTAAATAAAACAAAGTATTCATTTCAAGGGATTATATATTGTTATACCCATGAAACAAGTTTTATTTTTGAAACAATAGCATTTTTTGCAGCATGCATAATGAATACAATATTACAAATAAAACCACACTTGTGGGTATTTTCGCTTGTTAGTATATTATTAATAACAGAAATTGAATTTTTAAACACTGCAATTGAAGCAGTAGTTGATCTTGTAACTGATAAGTATCATCCTCTTGCTAAAATAGCTAAAGATTGTGGTAGTGCTGCTACTTTTATGGCTACTTTGGTTGCAGTAATTGTTCATTTATATATATACATATATTTACCATTTTTTAAGTAGGATAATATGAAAAGTGGGTTTGTTAGTTTAATAGGAAGACCAAATGTTGGCAAAAGTACCCTTTTAAATAGCTTAATTACTCATAAAATAGCAATTACTTCAGATAAAGCAGGAACAACTAGAAACGCTATTCAAGGAGTATATAACGAAAAAGATTTGCAAATTGTATTTATCGATACTCCTGGTATTGCTAAACCAATTAATCGGTTAGGAAAAGCTTTAAATCGTACTGCACTAGAACAAATAAAAGATGTTGATTGTATTTTATTTGTTGTTGATGGAGAAAAAGGTCTTGGCTCAGGTGATAAATATATTGCTGAAATACTTGAAAAAATAGAAATACCTGTTGTTCTTGTTATTAATAAAATAGATACAATGACAAATGAAATGATCTTATATACTATTAATGAATATAAAGATATCTATCCATTTGCTGATATTGTACCTGTTTCAGCTTATACAAATGATAATATCGAAAGATTAAAAGAAGTAATTAAAAAATATTGTAATGATGAACTTAGATATTTTGATGATGATATTATTACTTCAAGTTCAGTTGGTTTTATGGTATCGGAAATAGTAAGAGAAAAACTACTTAATGATACAGTAGAAGAAGTTCCTCATTCAATAGCTTGTAATTGTGTTGGTTTTGAAGAGAAAAAAGATATAGTTAATATTTTAGTAGATATTATTGTTGATCGTGATTCAATTAAAAAAATTGTTATTGGTAAGAATGGTAATAGACTTAAAAAAGTTGGTATCAGTGCACGAGAAGAAATAGAAAAAATGCTTGATAAAAAAGTTTATTTAGAGCTTTATGTTAAAACAGTAAAAAATTGGAAAGAAAAAGAAAAATATTTAATGGAATTTGGTTATGTAGATAACTAGTTATAAGGAAGTATATGATAACTAAAGTAACGGGTTTTGTTTGGAGTGAAACACCTTATGGAGAAAGTAGTAAAATAATAAATATCTATACAAAAGAAAAGGGACTTATAGGAATTATGTGTAAGGGAGCTAAGTCTATGAAATCAAAACTTAGAGCTTTTACGCAAGTTTTTACATATGGGGTTTTTCATATTTATTTTAAGGAAGATAAGTTATCAAGTTTAATTAACGTTGATATTATTGATCCTCTTAGTAATATTAAAAAAGACTTATTACTGATAAACTATACAACATATTTATCAAAGCTTACCATGCAAATTATTAAACAAACCGATAAGAATATCTTTGATTTGTTTATTAATGCTATTTTAAAATTAGAACAAGGTTTAGATTCTTTAACAATTACCAATATATTAGAACTTAAATATCTTCCTTATTTAGGTGTTGGTCTTGATTTAAATAAATGTATTAAATGTGGTAATCAAACTAATATAGTTACAATTGATGGCTCATCAGGAGGTTTTATTTGTAAAAGTTGCCTTGAAAATGAATTAATAGTTGATCCAAAAGTTATCAAATTAATAAGACTATATTATTATGTTGATATTAAATCAATAGGAAAAATAGATGTTAAGGAAGAATATAAACAAACTATAAATAAATTTATTACTGATTATTATGAAAATATGACTGGAATATATACTGATAGTAAAAAGCTTATCTCTTCTTTTTTGTAAAATCCATGTCTAAAGAGTTGTCTTATTAAGTTATGAAGATTAAACTATATATAGTGGAGGGTAATATAATGGCTGATTTAAGTTTTATTTATGGAGTAATGGAAGCGGGGAAAACTAGTAAGTTACTACAGGATGTACATAACTATAAAAAACATGGTCATAAAGTTTTAATTGTCAAACCTTTAATAGATAAAAAAGGTGGCGATAAGATTGTCTCAAGAATAGGAGACTGTGCTGTTGTTGATATATTATTACCTCAAGAGGATTCTCTTTTAGAATTAAAATATAAAAAGAAAATATTTGCTGCCAAAGCAATTTTTGTTGATGAAGCTCAGTTTTTAACAAGACAGCAAGTTATTGAACTATGGGAAATAGCCCATTTAAAAGATATTCAAGTATTTTGTTATGGTTTAAAAAATAATTTCCAAGGCATTCCCTTTGAAGGAACTATTATGTTATATGGTTTTTCTGATGAAAAAACGGAACTTACAACAAGATGTGCATGTGGTAATTTAGCTAATTTTAATGCTCGAAAGATCAATGGAGAGTATACCTATGAAGGAGATGTAGTAGCAATCGATGGCATGGATGATGTTTCTTATAGCCCTCTTTGTAGTCAGTGTTATATAAAAGAAGTATTAAAATTAGATGATGTTGAAAGCCTTGGCGGAAGAGTAAGAAAAAAAGGTAAATTTTTAGACTAAATTCCGTTTTTGAATCAATTGACGAGAACCCCAGACTTATTTCGGTTTTCTATATTAAAACGGAATTCCAAATGAAATTGCTCGATATCTTTTTTTGTTAATAAATAGGTATTGTTTTTTTATTTTAAACATAGTATACTATTA
>CAYFSK010000014.1:1711-23141 GCA_964345805.1 uncultured Mycoplasma sp. | reverse complement strand
AGAATTAAGATTTAATGTAAAAACATTACTATTATACCCAGTTAATCCAAACATATAAGGCATATTTGTTACATTTGAAGTGTTAAATTCATCGCCTAAGTTTAAGGTAAAGATATTACTGCTAGCACCAGTGACATAAAACATACTTGACATATCAGTTACATTTGTGGTGTTAAAATATTCTCCTAAATTTAAAGTAAAATTATTACTATTAGAACCGGTGGAAGCAAACATACCTGACATATCACTTACACCAGATGTATTAAAATTTGTTAATACTACTTTTTTAAGGTTTTGAGTTTCTATCGGATGACCTTCTTCATTAACATTACTAAATGCTGATGCCATACTTGGTCCGGGTCTTACCTGGTTCCTCTCTCCAATAAAAAGATTATTTCCTTCAACCCACGTTGTTATAACATCATTATTATCAACATCAGCAAAAAAAGCCATATTATTAGTAAAATTTGGGTTTGCATTATTGATATCTAAAGAATATATATGTTCTACATTATCTACATTAACTTGCTGCCCTCTTGTTAAATCTATTATTGAATTACCCTCGTTTGTAGATAATTTAGGTAAACTTAATATATTTGCTTTTTTTGCTGATGTAAATGATTTAATCCTTCTCTATCATATATAGCTCCTTTTGTTATAGCTACTATTCCATCAAACACTTTATTCATTTGGCTGTTATTATTACCATCTTCATTGTAATCTACCCATACATAAAGAATAAAACTTTGGGTTTCATTAGGCTCTATAGTATATTCATCATTTAAATTATATCCTATTGTTGGTATTTCTGAATACTTATTATTTATTTCATCTTTAATTTCATCATTTAATGTAATTGAACTAGTATTAAGTTTTATTCCACTTGTTGGTTTTTCTTCATCTGTTTTATATAAAGCATACTTAATACTTCCTATATCCATAGTAGTTGCTAAAAATGGTACTATTCCTAAGTTATAAGATACTTCTCCATCCGTTTGATTTGCAACATCTAATTCATCTTAAATAAATCAGATGATAATGCTTTTCCATCTGATATAGGAGATGATTTATCTCCAGTTAAGTTAATTCTTGTTTCATTAGTTAAAATTAAATTACCACTTATCTTTATAGATACTAAAGTTGGATTGTGGTTTTCATTTGCTTTAAAATAAGCATAAGAAAAAGATAGCGAAATGGCTATAACTAATAAAAAAATAATAACTGTTAGTAATATTTTTCTTACCTTACTCATAAATATATTTTAATATAGTTTTTTATTAATTGAATATGAAAAAATAATTATGTATAATATTGTTATCTGGAGATGATTATATGTTTGAAAATAAGAAAATTCATTTTATAGGTATTGGAGGCATATCTATGAGTGGTATTGCCGAAATAGTTTTAAGTAAAAAAGCTATCGTAACTGGTTATGATTTAAAAGAAAGTGATATTACTAAGAAATTAATAAATCAAAATATAGATGTTTATTATAAACCAAATACCTCTTACATAGATAAAGCTGATATTATTGTTTATACAGCTGCTATTCCTAATGACTTTGAAGAACTTAAGTATGCAAAAGATAATAATAAAAATGTTTATGAAAGAAGTGAGTTTCTTGGCATTTTAATGAAAGAATATGAAAACGTTTTATGTATAAGTGGTACTCATGGTAAAAGCACTACAACGGGAATGATAGCAACTATTTTTATGTTAAATAATCTTAATCCTACTATATCTATTGGTGCTATGCTTCCTTTAATAAATGGTAATTATCATATTGGAGGACATAAATATTTTATTGCTGAGGCATGTGAATATGTTGATAGTTTTCTAGATTTTAATCCGACTAGTGAAATAATTTTAAATATTGATGATGATCATTTAGATTATTTTAAAAATTTAGATAATATAATTGCCTCATTTAATAAATTTATACATCTTCTTCCTAAAGATGGCTATTTAATTGTTAATAATGATGATAAAAACGTATTAAAAGCATCTTACAATCATAAAAAGACAACTTATGGAATAAATAATAACTCTGATTATATGGCAAAAGATATTGTTTTTAATAACTTAGGTCATCCTTCATATGATCTTTATATTAATAATAAAAAAACTATTACTGTTAACTTAAGTGTACCTGGAATGCATAATGTATATAACTCACTTGCTTCTATTAGTCTTTGTCATAAATATATTGATGATATATCTTTAATAGTTAAAGCTTTAAAATCATATAAAGGTGTTGGCAGAAGATTTGAATATCTAGGTAAATATAAAGATGCTTATGTTTTTGATGATTATGCTCATCATCCAAGAGAAATAAAAACTACTTTAGAATCAGTTAAAGGAACCCATCATAATAAAAACTATGCTATCTTTCAAGCTCATACCTACTCTAGAACTAAAGATCATTTAAAAGATTTTGCTGATGTATTAAAAGGTTTTGATAATATTATTGTTGCTAAAATATTTGCTGCTAGAGAAGAAAATATTTATAATGTTAAAGAAGAAGATTTAGTTAATTTAATTAAAAAACATAATAAAAATGTATGTTATATTGACTCTTTTGATGAAATTAAAAACTTTTTAGATAAAAACATTCAAAAAGATGATATAATTATCACAATAGGAGCTGGAGACATTAATAAACTATCTTCATCTCTTACTGGAGGATAATAATGGATAAAGAAACTACTAAAAAAAGAAGAAGAGCCTTAACTTATGTTTTAATTTTTTGCTTATTACTAGTATGCCTTGCAATTTTTATTTACTATATGTATCGTGAAGAACAAAAAGAAAAATTTGATAAACTATATTCTGCTCCAAGGCAATTAACAGTTAGTTATGGTGTTATAGAGCAAGAAAAAAAATTTAAAGAAGAAAATCAATTATTAAAAAGAATTGAACAAGAAAATGAATACTTTCTTGTTATAACTAAAGATAATACTTTGTTTACATATTATTTAGATTGGTATTATGAAATAGATCCTTTAAAAGGATATATCTTAGTATATGATATAAAGCTTAAAGAAGAGCAAGTTCAAAACATCTTAAAAGCTGTTAAGGAAAAAATGCTAGATCATCCTCGTAAAGAAGAAGATTATATATCTGTTTATATCGAGAATAAAAACTGGTATATTGACAAAAATGAATTTCAATTAATATTACAAAAAGAAGATATTGTTCTTAGCATATAATATCTTCTTTTTTTATTTTATTTTTTCCAGTTTATTTAAAGTAATAGAATATAAATATAAACTGCATGGTTTACTAGTAATACTAGTTATATATTTTTCATAGATTAAAAGCTGTTTTTTATAAGCATCATCTACTATATTATTTAATTTATAATCAACAATTATTACTTTATCTTTTGTTTCTACTACTAAATCAATAATACCATGATATTTATTTTCTTTATCTTCATAAATAAATTCATTTTCTTTATAAAGTTTATCTTCTTTTCTAATACCTAAAATATTAACAAAGTTATTAATTACCTCATAATGCTTATCATTCTTTTTAATATTAAAAAAATCACTTCTTTCAAATACTTCATGAATATATGTTCCATATTTTAAATTATCATAAGTATCTTTATCAATAAACATATCCATTTCTTTAGATACTTTTTTAGTATCTAGTAACTTATTTTTAATTTCTACTTTTTTATTAATAATTTTTTTAGTATCTTTTTTTAACATTTCTTTATCTTTTGTTACTGATAAATAATCTTTTGTTAAATGATAATCACTAGTATTAATATTTTTTATATATTTATTTAATTTATTTTTAATAGATTCTATTATATCTTTAAATGATTTATATTTGTTTTTATCATCTAAAGTTATAGTGTTTTCTTCATCCAGCGATGTAACAATAATTATCTTTTCTCTTGTTCTTGTTAAAGCAACATAAAAAAGTCTAATCTTCTCTGATATATCATCAAGATAAAAATGATACTTATTTAATTCTTTAGTTATTAAAAAGCCTAATTTATCTTTATAATATGGGGTAATAAGACCATATTTTTTATCATAAATAAAATAGTCTTTAACATCTTCTTTATTAAATGATTTATGATAACCAGCAAAATAACATATTTTATATTCAAGTCCTTTAGATTTATGAATATTCATAAGAAGAACACTATTTAAATTATTAAGAGCACCTTTTACTTTTATTTCATATTTATTTTGGGTAAGTTCATTTAAATAATCACTTATTTCATAAATATTATAACCTATTTCATTTAAATTCTTAGCAAGTGATAAGATATTATCTACTCTAATAAGACTGTTTTTAACATCACCAATAGTAATTAATTTATCATAATAATTAAATTCTTTTAATAAGGTGTTAATTAATTCATAAGGATCTTCTATTAAAGGCATCCTATATATTTTCTGATATAAATCATTTTCTTTAAAATTATTATTTTTAAAACACAAATATATATCTTTATCATCCATATTAATTAAAAAACTTCTAGCTATACTTGCAAAACTATATTTAAAATTATAGTCAAATTCAAAGTTCTTAATTTTTAAATATAAAGTAATTAAATTTTTAATAACTATCATATCATCTTTATTAATTATTTTATCATCAGCATAAATATATAACGGAATATTTAAATAGGTAAATATTTTATAATATGTATCAAAACTATACCCCCTATCTAAAATAATAGCAAAGTCATCAAAACTAGCTCTTCTCATTTTATTTTGATCTGGATCATATACCCCGTATCCTTCTTTTACTTTAGATAAAATATCTTTACCAATAATAAAAGCTTCTTTTTCTTCTTTAGTAAAATTATCATCATCATTATAATTAAGTATTTCTAAACTACTATCTTTATAATGGTTATCATCATAGCTTTTAAGTCCATATAGCATTTGATGTTCTTTTTTATAGTTTGCTCCCCCTACTTCATCATCCATAACTAAACTAAATATTTCGTTAATAGCATCTATTACTTCTTTTCTTGATCTAAAGTTATGTAATAAATCTATTTTTATTCCTTTATTTTCTTTTGAATATTCATCATATTTATTTTTAAATATTAAAGGATTAGCATTTCTAAAACCATAAATAGATTGTTTTATATCTCCAACCATATAAACATTATTATTTTCTATTAAATTAATAAATTCTTCCTGAAGATCTGATGTATCTTGATATTCATCAACCATTATTTCATAATAACTATTTTTTACTTCATCACATATTTTTTTATTTTCTTTTAAAAGTTTAATAGCAAGAAGCTGTATATCAATAAATTCATATAAATCATTTTCATGCTTATAAAAATTTAATTTTTCATAATAAAGTTTAATAATATCAACTATTACTTTTACATTATCTTTAGCTAGATTAAAGCTTTCTATTATTTCATCTTTATCTTCATAATTTAAATAAGTTTTTATCTCTTTTAAAAGACTATCTATTTTATCTTTAATATCTTTTATATCATCACTTTTACTTGGTCTTCTTATAGTAGGAATATTACTATTTAACTTTATTTCATCATATGTTTTTGATTTTAATAAAGGCGTATAAT
The DNA here is from genome assembly GCA_964345805.1 of uncultured Mycoplasma sp. Taxonomy (GTDB): domain Bacteria; phylum Bacillota_I; class Bacilli_A; order RF39; family UBA660; genus UBA6448. The sequence goes on along the minus strand of CAYFSK010000014.1, from coordinate 17,563 downwards.
TTTTTACCATCTCATCATAAAAATTATCATAACCACTATTTTCCAAACACATAATTAAACTTTGAATACTATCTATTTTACTTATTAAAATATCTTCATATTCTTTTATATATTTTAAAATATTATCTTTTCTTAGATAAGTATTAATTAAATTATCATATAAAAGGTTTTTATCACTTACTAAATCTATTTTGCTAATCATTTTTTTAATAACTTCTTTTAAAGCTTTATCATCTTTAGTTGTAAAATCATCAATAAACTTTAAAAACAAAGAATCTTCTTGTTCATAAAAGAAAGTAAAGATATCTTCTATTATTTTATCCTTTGTAAGATTAATTAAACCATCATCTACTATTTTTAAGTTTTTATCAATATTAAGCAAGTAATGATATCTTTTAACAAGAAAAAGACAATAAGAATCAAATGTTGTTATATCAGCACTGGGTAGCAAATTTAAATTTTCTTTTAAAGTATCATCACTAGCAATCTTTTTTCTAATTCTTGCTCTCATCTCTCCAGCAGCTGCATTAGTAAATGTTAGTATTAAAAGATTAGTTATTTTAACTCCTTTTTTAAGATGAGTAATAACCCTTTCTGTTAATACAGCTGTTTTTCCTGATCCAGCTCCAGCAGATACAATAATGTTTTTTCCATATTCATTAATAGCTTTTTCTTGAGCATCAGTCCATTTAGGCATTATTATCACCTCCTAAAAAGGATAAATCTTCTTCTTTATAAATAGGTTTATAAAAACTATCTTTTTTATAACATATTTCTTTATAAGGACAATAATTGCATGATACATCATCTTTATTATCTACTTTCTTAGGGTTAATTTCAAAATCATTATCATTTATTTCTTCTACTGCTTTTGTTAACATCTTTTCTGTATAAGAAATAAGACCATCTATTTCTTCTTTAGATAATACTTTAGCATATTTATAGAACTCTCCATCACTTTTTAATTTAAGTGATCTTATAACTTTACTATCTTCATAGCTAGAATCAAATTTTTCAAGTAATGATGTATCACTAATTGAATAACCATTTAATTTAAGATTGTCTTCTTTTTGCTCCATAATATCTTTATCACTATATTTTTCATTTTGCAAAACATGTTGAAGATAAAACCCTATTATTTTTGGATTATTAAAACAACTATCATTTACTGCTAAATATAAATATAAAAATAGTTGCATATTAAGACCAGATGATAATAAATTATAACTAATACTTTCATTTCCTGTTTTATAATCAATAATAACTATTTCTTCTTTATCATTATATAAAATCTTATCTATATATCCTTTAAAAGTATACGTATTTTCTTCCACTATAACTTTGTGTTCAAGTAAACGTTTATCTAAAGAACTATATGTATTTTGTTTTTCTATTACTTCTAAAGCTATCTTTACTTCTTTTAAGACTTTATTAACATAAAACTCTTCCTTTTTATTTAAAGCAATATTATTTTCTTTTAAATAGTTATCTTTAATTAAATAAATATCATCTTTTTTTTCTAAATATTCTTTTAAGATAAAATGAAATAAATTACCAATAAAAGCCGCAAATGTTTCTTCATAATCATCTAAGTAAAGCACTTTATTTAAGTAATATTTAAACTTACATTCAAAATATTTATTAACTGATGAATATGAAAGGTTTATTTTATCAGTAAATATTTTTTCTTTTATTTTTTTATAACTAGAATCATAATTTAAATAATTTATATTTCCATAAGTATTTTCATAAACAAATAGATTATCTTTCTCTTCTCCATATTTATAATAATTATCAAGCATAATTGCATAATTAATCTTATCATTTAAGATGCTATAGCTTTCAAAAACATCATCGTTTTCTTCTAACACACTAATATTTAAGTCATCAATAATAAAGGATGGATATACTTTTTTTTCTAAATCATTTTCTTTTAAAGTAATACATAAATTTTTAATTCTCTTAATAAGAGAAACAGTATTTTCTTTAACTATATTATTAATATCTTCAGTTTTTCTAACATTTACTAAATCTTTAATATCATCAGTTATATATTTATCATCTTTATAAACTATAGGAATACTTTCAATATTAAAATTCATTAAAAAGACATATTCATCTTCAAAGGGATATTCTAAAGAAACTAGTTCTACGTAATTTTCTAGTTTATTTTGATTAATATTTGTTTTCTTAAATTCATAGATTAAAAATGTTTTTAAATCATTTAAATCATCAATAAAATAATATTTATTACATATATTAATTATTTTATTAATAATATCTTTATTAATATTTTTTATTTTTTCAATTGCTTTTTCTTTACCATCAGATAAATTTTCTAAAAACAATTTAGCTTCCCTTGTTCCATAAAGATAATAATTATTATTTAATTTAATTGGTATATTATAAAATAAAGCTATCCTTTCTATAATGTTTTTATAATCATCTGATACATTAACTAACTTTATTTTATTAATATCAGTATTATTTGTTATTAAATTAGCTATTCTTTTAAAGACATAATTTACCTCATCAGTAATATTATTAAAGGTAATAGCATCAGGCGTTTTATAAACCTCTTTATTTAAAACATCTTTAAAATTTAAAGATTTAAAGAAGTCTTCTTCGTCTTTTTCTAAATATAAATATGGAGCTATATAAATAGTTTTATCTTTAAGATAATCTTTAAAAGTAGCATCATAATAAAGAAGATTTTCTTTATTAAGTTCTTTTTTTATACTTACAAGAAAATCAAGTTTTTCATTATTATATGTTTTTTCATTAACATATCTTAAACTATCTAAAAATATTTTTATAATACTTATTTTATAATTATACTTTTTATATAAATAGTATATTTTTTTTTCATCATATGAAAAAAAGTATGAATCTAAAAATTCTTTTTTACTCATAAACTTAATATTTAAAAGCTCTTTTTTAAAAGAGAAATCTTTTAAAAGTTTATTTTTATAATCATTTTCACATATAATAATTGAATTTTCTTTAAACATAATTTATTTCCTTATCATAATTATCTAAGATATTTAATATTTCTTCCTTGCTTTTAGCTTTGCAAATTAAGTTTTTAATGCTAGCATTTTGAGGCATACCTTTTAAATAATGAAGAAAGTGTGTCCTAATTTCTAATATAGCAACTTTTTCTCCTTTATCTTTAGCTAGCTCTTCTAAATGATATTTCATCATCTTTATTTTATCATAAAAACTTACCGTTTTAGGAATAATACCATTTATTAAATAATCATTAATATCTTTAATAAGCCATGGATTACCTAAAAGACCTCTTCCAACCATAACAGCCTGACATCCCGTTTCATCAAGCATCTTTTTAGCATCTTTATAAGTTATAATATCACCATTACCTATAACTGGAATATTAACAGCTGCTACTAGGTCTTTAATAGCTTTTAGATCAACTTTTCCACTGTATCCTTGTGATCTTGTTCTAGCATGAAGAAAAATAGCACTAGCACCTGCCTTTTCACATATTTTACCTACTTCAAGGAAGTTTTTATTGTTTTCATCCCATCCAAGACGTATTTTAACTGTTACTGGACAAGGAACTGCTTTGACAACTGCACTAACTATTTTTTCTATCTTTTTAGGATCTTTTAATAAGGCACTACCAGCCTCTGACTTAACAGCTATTTTAGGAACAGGACAACCCATATTAATATCAATAATATCTGGTTTCATATACTCATATACTTTTTTAGCTGCTATAACAAAACTTTCTTCATCTGATCCAAATATTTGTTGTGATATAGGCCTTTCTTTTTCATCCATCTCAAGAAGTTTATAAGTCTTATCATTATCAAAGAAAATTGCTTTATCAGAAACCATTTCTCCAACGACTAGAGATGCTCCCATCTTTTTACATATTAACCGAAAGGTTTTATTAGAAACTCCTGCCATCGGTGCTACTACTACAAGACCATTTATTTTTACATTACCAATATTCCAGGTGATATCTTTTTTATTCACATACATCACCTCTTTTTAAAAAGTTCATTACTAAATCAATTAAGATGTTTTTTTCATTAGGATTAGACTGCGCTATTAAAAGAGTAATTGCAACAAGAGTATTATTATCAATAACCTTGTTGCCTTCATAATATAAGATATTATAAAAATCTAGAAAGTAAATAAATAATGTTGCTGCTATTCTTTTATTTCCATCAATAAACACATGGTTTTTAATAATTAAATATAAGAAATTAGCTGCTTTTTCTTCAATTGTTTTATATACATCTTCTCCATCAAATGTTTGATAAATATTGCCAATTATTGCCTCAAGTCCTTTATTTCTTTCAAGAGCAAAAATATTGGATTCATTATTAAATTTTAATTTTTTAATAATCTTTAAACATTCTTCGTATGTAATTTTCTTGTTATCGGATAAACCTTCGGGTTTAACTATCTTCTTATGATCATAGTCATCAAGTAAATCTAAAGCTTCTTTATAATTATTAATAACCTTAATAATATCTAAAGCTTCATCTCCTGTTAAATTAGCATCAATTCTTCCTGCAATATCTATTAATTGAACTTTCTTTTCTAAATAATTTAATCTTTTTTGATTAACAGCATATCCTTTTATTAGATAATCCTTTAATATTTTATTAGCCCATTTTCTAAAAGTTGTTCCCTCTTTAGATTTAACTCTATAGCCTACTGAAATAATTACATCCAAATTATAGTAATTTAACATAGTTGTTTGAGTTTTGTTTTTCATTGATCCATGTTGAGTGGTATGTGCAAATTTTGCACATACCTCACTTTTTAATAATTCTTTTTCCTTAAATATATTATTTATGTGTCTATTAATAACGGTTCTATCTCTCCCAAAAAGATTCATCATTTGTTCTATATTAAGCCAAACAGTTTCATCCTTTACATTAACCTCTAATTTAACCTTTTGATTTTCAAAAATTACTAATTCGTTTTTCATAATAATGTCTCCTTCTTGTTTTATATTATTTTGAGTTTTACTTTGTATAAAGTAATATCTAGCTTTATAGATATCTCCTAAAGATGATTATATCATTTTTATTTACATGAAAAAAGGATTATAATTAATCCTTCTTATCAATTATAAGTTCTTTTTCATCACCCTGATTTATTAAAAATGCTGCAGCATCATCTGTATCTATATGAGCAACCATTACTCCCTTTCCTGATAATTTTATATATGCATCAATTATCCCAGAGCGATCTCCATCTATTTTAATTTTTACCTTTTCTTTATCAGAAACATTATATTTTTTAGCATCTTCATAATTCATATGTACATGTCTTTGCGCAATAATACATATATTATCAGAATACTCTCCTTTAGGAGTTTTAAGAGTTATTCTTTCAGCTCCAGATAAATTACCACTTTCTCTTACTGGAGGATTAATACCAAGTTTTATGGCATCTTTTCTTGATATTTCAACCTGATTATAACTTCTTAAAGGACCAAGAACTCTAACATTATCAATCACTCCTTTTTCAGTTATAATTGAAACCATTTTATCAGAGGCAAACTCTCCTGTTTGACTTAAATCTTTTATTTTACTCATCTCTTCATCAAATAACAAATCATATACTTCTTTAGTTAAATGCATATGTCTATTACTTACTTCCATTATTATTTTCATTTTATTTTCTCCTTACAAATTATAAATATATTTAAATATTACCTAGTATCTTATCTTTTAATACCCCAAGAAACTCTCTTAAAAGGTTATTAGGAAGATAATAAACGTTTGATTTAGCTCCAAGACCACAAACATTTTTAAGACCTAATTTCTTAGCAATTTTTACTGACCTATACAAATGAAATTTATTTGTCACAATACCTATTTTTTTATTCTTATCTTTTATTATAGAAATACTATTTTTAATATTTTCTTTAGTATTATGTGATTTATCTTCTAAGATAAGACGAGATTTATCAATGCCTTTTTCGGTTAAATAAAGCATCATCCCATAGCTTTCTTCAAAAGGCTCATTTACTCCTTTACCACCAGATAAAATACATTTAGTATCTTTATTTTTATTTAAATAACTATAAGCTTTATCAAGTCTATGTTTTAAAACAACACTTGGTCCTTCTTTTTTAACTTGAGCTCCAAGAACTATTATATAATCTAAATTATCTTTATCTTTCATATTAAAATGACTTAATATAATTATTTCTACTATTAAAAATAATATAAAACAAAATAATAAAAGAAAAGTAAATATTTTAAAATAAATAATAGGTATTTTACCAAAAACATGATAATAAGAACATAGTCCAAGTGATATAAAAATTAAACTTATTAAAAACCAAATTAAATAAAATTTAGTTCCTGATGCCACATTATATATAGAAATGCCATATATAAAAGATAATATTCCTATTATAATAAAAATAACTGTTATTGGCATTTTATAATTATATAAAAAACTTAATAACTTATTATAAAACATCTTATACCTCTATTTGTGTAATATCAGTTATTTTTTTATTAATAACTTTTAATTCAACAATATTAACATCTTTATCAATATCATCATAGATAACTTTATCATTATATTCAATAATTAAATTATCATCTAGATTATAACCACATTTACCATATTTAGTAAGTATAGCCATAATAACTCTTTTATGAGTAAAAATAACTGTTTTTCCAATCATTGTATTGATAATTTTATTTAAAGCTTTATCACTTCTTTTAAGAACATCACTTACAGATTCCCCATCAGTTAATTTTATATTAAAGTCATGTGTTTGCATAAACCTTACCATCTTAAGGTTACGATTACCAAGATTTCCAGTAATAAAATCATCAAAATTATCATCAACAATAACTTTCTTATTAATTCTACTAGCAAGATATTTAGCAGTTGCAACACAAGATGAATACATTGATGAATATATTGCAGTTGTTTTATTAAAGATATCAAGTAAAGCTATTTTGTTAGCAAATTCTTCTCCAACTATCGAAAGGGGCCTTGATATTTTTTTCTTTTCAATATTTCCTCTTTCTAAATAAGAAATATTATTTTCATATAGATTATTACTTACTAAATAAATTTCCATTTTATTTTTCTCTTATTACTTTATAAGAAAGAAAAAAGCCAACAATGAAAAGCAAAATACCAACAAACACTTCTATCCTACATGTATCAAAACTACATATTTCAATTAGCACATTTATAACTGATGCAATTACAAAACCAGTAATAGCAAAATGAGTTTTAACACTATGCTTTTTCATCATATATTCCATTACTTTAGAAGTAATAAGAATACCTAATATTGCTCCTGCACCAAAAATTAAAATAATCGGAATATTAACTGCTAGATTTTTAAATTTTAATATTTCATAAACAACTCTAATAATTCCATCATAATAACCGATAATAACAAGAACAACACTTCCAGATACTCCTGGAATAATCATAGCTCCAGCGCCAAGTACTCCGGCTCCAAGTAAAAATAAAGAGCCGAGTCCTGTAATAGAAAGATCTGCTTTACCACCACTAATAAATGATATACCAACAAGAAGTAATACTCCTACTATTAAAAAAAGAAAATTTGGTATGGTATATTCTTTTTTAGTTTCCTTCCATATAATAGGAATTCCACCAATTATTACTCCTAAAAATGATAAAAGGGTTGCAACTGGAAATTTATCATATGTATAATGAATTGCAACAACACTAACTGCACAAGATAAAATAATACCAATTGCAAAAACTAAAATACCTCGCCAGTTTTCTTTCAAATTTTTCTTAAAATTATTAATAATATCAAGAATCCAGTCATACATACCTAAAACAAAAGCTAAATATGAACCACTAATTGGAAATATAATACCCATTCCAATTAAAAAACTTTTAATAAAAATAGTTAAATAATTATCACTTTTTTTCTTCTTCATAAGTTATCTCCTTTATATCTAGATCAACTTTATTAATTTGATCAAATCTTTTAGTTATTTTATCAGATGTAATATTAATTTCATCAACTGATGTATTAACTGCTTTAATGTTTCTTGAAAGTTTATCCCAACGATCTTTATATCTTGAAAATTCAACTCCTAGTTTAGTTAATTCTTCATGAATAACTTTAGCATATTTATCTCTTTCAATATTCTTAATAATCATTGAAATTGTTGATAATGTTGCTATTAAAGTCGTTGGACCAGTTATCCACACATTATTTTTATATGCATAAGCAATTAAATCTTCATGATAGGCATTTATTTCTGCAAAAATAGCTTCAGCTGGTAAAAACATAATAGCCTCATTTGTCGTAACACCAGGAATAATATATTTATTTTTAATATCATCAATATGTTTCTTTACATCCTGAACAAAAGATTTTTCATATATAGCTCTTTGTTCTTTAGCAGCCTCTTTATTAGTCATCTTTTGATAATTTTCCAAAGGAAACTTACTATCAATTGCTATTGTTCCAAGTGGAGATGGTGCATATAATAAAGCATCAACAATAAACCCATTTTCTAACTTCTTTTGAGTTTCATAAACACCATTTTTGCTATTACCAAAGGCATTATTTAAAATATATTCAAGATTTACTTCTCCAAAAGTACCTCTTGTTTTTTTATCAGTTAAAACTCCTTGAAGGGATACTATATCACCAGATAAAGCATCTATTTTCTTTTGAGCCTCATCTATTTTTTTAAGTCTTTCAATTACATCTAAAAAAGTTTTGTTACTTTTTTCAAAATTCTTATCTAATCTTTCATTAACATAGTCATTTATATAAGTTAATTTTCTTTCAATATTTAAAGTTAATTTTTCAAAATCATTATTAATATTTTTATTTATATCAAATTTAAAGTCGCCTAAACTTTTAGTAGCATCTGTTTCTAGTTTACCAATTCTTTCAATTATGTCATTATTATTGTTTCTTTTAAAAAGGATAATAATGATAATAATAAGGTTGATTATTAAAAGACCAATAATAATATAATTAATCATTTTATTTTTTTCCTTTTCTTTGTTTTCTTCTTTTCTTTAACTTCTTTTTTATCAGTATAATTAATTAATTTAATAAGTACTTCATCCATGTTCTTAGGGCTTATATATATTTCTTTATCATTTGTTTTAATAGCTATTCTTTTTTTACTAGTTGCATAGCTAAGTCTATAATTCTCAGTTATATAGCATTTTTCAATATCTTTATACATAATCTTATTACTAAAAGGACCCACTTTTAATAATATATAGTTTTTTTCTAAAATATATAACCTATTAAAGTATAAAACATTAAGGATTACTACAATTGGTGTTAATATTATTGCTGATATTAAATAACTCAGATCAATATGAAACATAAATATAATAGCAAGTATTATATAACAAAATATAAAATATAAACTGCCAATCACATAATAACGAGTATCCATATAATTTTTTATTTTCATTTTCTACCTCTAGTAACATTATAGCAAAAAAACATTATTTATTAAAGAACAAAATAAAAGTTCCAAAATGGAACTTATATTATTAAATGGTGTCCTGTTGGGAGCTCGAATCCCAGACCCCTTGATTAAAAGTCAAGTGCTCTACCTGCTGAGCTAACAGGACATAAAACGAAAATGGCTGCCTCGGGTGGACTCGAACCACCGGAATGTCAGAGTCAAAGTCTGATGCCTTACCACTTGGCTACGAGGCAATAATATGGTGGAAGGAGATGGACTTGAACCATCGAACCCGAAGGAACAGATTTACAGTCTGCCGCGTTTGACCACTTCGCTACCCTTCCAAATGTATAAAAGTGCGCATAAAAACAGACGCCTTTTTGATACACGAACTATATTATCATAGATTTACACTTTTGTGAATACTTTTTTTGAAATTTAATCGATTTTACATTAATATTTCACCTATAATTAGGTTTATTTATTTTCACTAACAAAGATAAGTTCTCTTTGAACAATAAAATTAATTACAAATATTATTGCATCAACAATTATTTTAATTACAGTCATATTAATCTTTAATAACTTATATAAATATTCAACTGATAGTCCTGATACAAACATTTGAATAACAACTAAAAGAGCATATTTAATAAATGATGTTTTATTTTGTTTTTTAAACACTAATTTAGCATTAACTGTATAATTATATATTGCCGATAATACTCTTGCACATATTGTAGATGTTAAGATAGCATAATTAAATTTAAATAACTTGCAAAATAATGAGAAAAGTAAAATATCTACTATAAATGATGATATTGACGCAAAAATATATTTAAAAAATAAATTATATATTGCAATAGAATCTTTAATAGGATTAAAGTGACTTTCACTATTACCAGATATATATATTGTTTCTATTGGAACTTCATATATAGGAACATCTTTACTAAGTGTTTCTATTAACATATTAGTTTCATATTCAAATCTTTCTCCAAGTGTATCAAGAAACTTAATCATAACTTCTTTTGGGTATCCTCTAAGACCTGTTTGGGTATCAGTTATATTTATTCCTACAAAAGCTTTAAAGACTCCCCTTGTTGTCTTATTACCAAATTTACTTCTTGCTGGTACATTTTTATTATTAAAATCTCTACATCCTAAAATAAGAGTATTACTATGATTTTCTATTTCTTTAGCAACCTTTTTAATATCTTTAACACTATGTTGACCATCACTATCAGCTGTTACTACACCTTTTAATTTAGGATAAGTATTTAAAAGATAATTAAAGGCATTTTTCATAGCTCTACCTTTTCCTAAATTAACATAGTGATGTAATACAATTATTCCTTTTTTTTCAATTTTCTTAAAAAAATCATTATATTCATCTCTGCATCCATCATCATATACTAAAATATTCTTAGTTTCTTTTAATAACTTTTCTAAAAATTCTTCTAGTATTTTAATGTTTGGATTTAAAGTTGGCACTACTACAAAAATATTATTATTCATTACTATTCTCCAATCCCCTGAAGGCTTACTAAACGATATGCCCCATCATGATAAACAAAATACATCGTGTTATTAAATTCATCTGCTCTTTCGATTCCATTTGCAATTCTCATATTCTTTATAAAAGATATATCAACTGAAAAAGCTAAATCATTATATACTTTATAATTACTAACTTTAATATTAGTAAATGGTTCTTTAGCTAAAGTATGAACTGATGTAAAAGTAATATCTACTTTAGTTGCCCAATCATAAGCCATTTTATAAATAGATGTCCCTTCAATTAAATTAGGAGTGAGCTTATAAAGTCCATATCTAGGGCCTCCTAAATCTGCGGTTAAAAATAAACTCCAGTTTTTAGCAAGTTCAAGAGCATTAAAATCTTTATTAGTAAGTCTATCAAATGCTTCTTTTTCATCATCTGTTTCAAAATAATAAGAGGCACTATATTTTAAACCTTCATTTAATACTCTAATTTCATTATCACCATCTTTTATTGTTACTTTAGGATTCATTGTAAGACCTTCAATAATATAATGATTTTCATATGGAAGAGCTACTATATCATATACTTCTTCATAGCCATCAATAGGAGTTTTCCCCTTTAAATATTCTTCTGTAACTTTCTTATTATTAACATAAACATCATGTTTATCTGCCGCATAAATATCTATTTTATAGATACCCTCAGAATTATATGTATCTATTTTTTTAACTTTATATTTATTAAAATTTAATAGTCCCAAACGATTTTCTTTTTTACTTTCAAGGGTAACTGTTGCAACTCTTAACTTACCTGCAAAAATATCATACTTATTTGTATCTTCTTTATCTTGAACATAACTTATTTTATTATTTTTAAATAATTCTGCATATCCTTTTTGATACGATGATTTTTCATATTCACTTTTTTTACTAGGATATTTAAAATAATCATTTGCTCTTCCAGATGTTGCTGCTTTTTTAATATCAACAACTAAAGATTTCATAAAACTATCACTATTTCCTTTTTCAAACATCTTTAGTGAACTTGATACATATATAAGTACCACTTCAGAAAGTATTAATAATACTAGAAAAAAGATTAATAAACTAGTTTTAAATAATGATTTTTTCTTTCTTTTTTTCTTTGCCATATATCCTCCTATTTACGTATCAAGAACGCCTCTGGTAATCGCCATGAAGAGTTAGAGTAATAAAAAGTTACTGATGTCATTAAATATTCATCTTTATAATACATAACTGATGATGAACCACCATCAAGATTAGCAGCATTTACTGCCCCATATTTTTCCATAACTTCAATTAAATCACCAGCTGTTGCGCCTAAATGCGAAGAAGCTCCTCTACCATCAGTAACTAAAAGTAAAAGTGTTCCATCTTTTCTTTGCCCAATAGCTGTTCTAGGATTTGCTCCACTACCAAAACCTTTGGCGATTCTTTTTTCACCATTAATAATTAATTTAACAAAATGGTTATTAACATCACTACTTTCTTCTTGAAAAGTAACGGCATCTCTTATTTTTTCATCAGCAACCAGTTTTTTAACACCTTCAGTATTAAGCCCTTCTAAAGAAAGAATCTTTAAAATATTATTTTCATCAAGTCCTATTAAATGATATCCTTTTCCATAAGGACTATTCCAAACTATTTCTCCTTTAGAAACAACTACTCCCATAGGATATCCACCTTCATTACCAGCGCTTTTATATATCCCACCGTTTATTCCCCCAAGGGCATCATTTTCTTTAACTATTTCATCAAGAGTCTTACCATATTTTGTAAATGGATGTGTTGTTGCTACATATACAGTAGATGGATCTGGAACAATCATCATAGTAGCAAAAAAGTTTTTACCATTTATTTTCTCTATTTTTATTTCATTTTCTTTTGTTTCTTTAATATCAATAAGTTGTGAATCAACATCATCTTCTAATTTTTCTAAAGAATTACTATCTACTATTTTTTGAATTTTGTCACTTGGCAATACTAAATGAACAACAAACTTTAAAGCCCCAGTTTCAAGAAAAGTTGTTACAAAGATATTTCTAGCTGATTTAGATGGTCCATAACAAATAATTAGTAACGATGAATATAAAGTTACTATTACCATGAGAATAAAAACACCTATAAATGCAAATGTTTTTAATATAAAGTTTATTATTTTTTTCATATTATCACCTATCAATTTCTAGTCTATCATATAAAGAGATTAAAATATACTTTTAACCTATTTTTTACATCCACCCTTTTCTGCAAGTTCATCTACGTATCTTTTTAAATTTTCTTCTTCCTGAAGATATATTTCTTTTGAACTAATAACCCTTTTTAATATATCATCAGCTTTTTTTCTATATGTGTCTGGAAAATAACTAGGAAGAGATTTAACATCAACATTTTTATAAACCCGATAATTTAATGCATAATAATCATCAATATCTCTTAAAAGGTCTAATAATTCATCATAATTATTAGGATCTGATGCATTAATAATATTTTTTACCATATGAGATCTTCCAGAAATCATTTTATCTTTAGTGTATGGTTTTAATAAAAAATATATTTTTTTAACTACCTCTCCTAAAATGCTATCTAAAAGTAAATAATGACTTGATATACTAATATCTAATAATGGACTTACCCTATTATTTTTCTTATAGAATTCTAACATATCACTTGATGCATATTCATTAAATAATTCATTAATAAAATCTTTTTTAATACTAGTAATTCCATGATTTCTTTCAGTAATTTCTATTCTACCATCATCTGATACTAATTTATATGGCATTGATACTTGAAATTGATGATTAATTTCATGAATTAAATAATGAACTGGTATAGTCCCTTTAGTAAGTTTAATTAATACTAAATTATTATGTTCGGGGCCAGAGTAAGAAAGACCTCCAATATTAAAAGGTAAACTATTTATTTTATTTTGAGTAAAATCATCTAACTTACCATTGATTGATTCATAAGTAATATAATCTTTTTCTTCTTTTCTTTCCTTTTTAGCAAATAATCTTGATATATAAGCAAAAAATAGTTTCTTAACAGCATTTTGTTTTATTCCCTTAGTTTGATCTTCAAAAATAAGATTTACTATTTTTTCCTCTGTCATACTTTGGTCTTCTTTTTGAAGTATTTCAAGCACTCTTTTATAACTATCTTTTGCTGTTGATATTATATAATCAAGTTTTTGAGTAGCATAATTTCTTTCATAAAAAACAATGGTAAGTTTATTAAATAAATCATTTATTTTATCTATATATTCTTCTCCATAATAATTTATAAAAGCTTCTTTAATACCTAATAAGACTTCTTCTTTTTTCTTTTTAAAATAAGCTTCATATTTTACTAAATAATCTGTTACTAACATATGTGTATCTCCCTTATAGTACTATTATAACTTATTTTAAATAAAAAACGAACTCTTTTATTTAATAATTATTCTCTTACTCTTCTTTTAAAGTGTAAATATTCATTTTGATACCAGTCAATAAATTTTTCTATTGCACTATCACCATGTTCACAATCACTTAGTTCTTCTTCACTCATTTCTGATAATGTTTTGTATAACCTTCAAGAATAAAAACATACCATAAATTTGATTTTGCTTCCCTTTTTTCATGACCTTTAATTTCTTTAGATAAAGTACCATGACTAGTTCCAAAAAATTGATAAAATTCATTACCATCATAAAAGGTAAGACAATCTAAAAAATAACATTTTCTATTTCCTACATTCTTCATTGTCTCTAATAATTTTTCAATATCACTACTAACACCACTTCTTTTAGCAAAAGCACCTGGATAACCAGGATTATTTGGATAATCTTCAATATAAAACCCTGAGTCAGTAACAAAAACAGGTTTTCCTATTATTTCATATCCCTGGCAGCTTTTTCTTTAGAAATAACCTTGATATCATTAACATCCGGTTCATTTACATCACACTTATAATAATTAATCTCAATTCCCTTTTTACCAAATTTTTGTTTAACATCAACATATTTTCCATAGTTGCCTGTCATGTAAGTTAAATTTTCCATTTCTATATCCTTTACTAATTATATTTTAACAAATAAAGAGGAAATATATCTGTCACATATAAAAGTTTTCTAATATTTCTATTTCTTTAATGCGATTAATATAAAAGTGTCTTATCTCTTCTTTTAATTCACAGTATGCTGCAAGTCCCCATTTTGATTCAAGTAAAATTAAATCATAAGGATGAATAATCCTTTCTGATATATTTTTTTTATCTTTAGAATAATATTTTATAAAGCATTTTCTTTTTTCTTTAATTGCTCTACTTATTAAATTAAAGTATTCTTTATTTTCATCATTAATACTTTTAGGAGTTATAAATCTTTTGGGCATATTAATATTTTGATTTAAAACATAACCTCCATATGGTCCTCTGATGGTGGTAATATAAATACCGGCTTTTTCAATCTCATCTTTATATACCCTAATCATTCTAGGTGTTACTTCAAGTTTTTCAGATAACTCTTTAATACTATATTTTTTACCAGTACTTAGGTATTCTATCATTGTTAAAACATTACTGATCTTTGACATACTATTACTCCAAAATAATGTCTTTTATTATAAATGAAAAGGGGCTGTTGCAAAAGTAGATAAATAATCTACTGGAGCAATGGCTCCCTTTTTATGCCATAAAATAGAAAAACGGACTCCGAGGAGCCCGCAATTCATGGTATAATTCTTAAGTGAAGTATCACATTTTTAGCAGACAGAAAAAGAGCAGTTTCTGAAAAATGTGGAACTGCTCTAAATGTGATTCTTCATAATTGTACCAATTCGCGTACGTTTTGCCGAGAAGTATATGGAGATTGTATCTTTCAAATCTTCTCAAAAAATAA
>CAYFSK010000014.1:0-1611 GCA_964345805.1 uncultured Mycoplasma sp. | reverse complement strand
TGGTACGGTCTGTAATCCACTGATAAAAAAGATGCAATGCAATTTTAATAATAATTATTTTAAGCTAAGAATAATTCCTAAGCTTTCCATTGATTCTTCTCCATCAATATATCTAATATAAATATTTTCGTCAATTACGGTTAAAGCACTAATTCGATACATACTGGGTGTATCTATTTTTTTTATATCAATTCCATCATATTTATAAAGTTTGGCACTTGATTCATAATTTACTTCTACTATAATTCCGCCTTCGTATTCATAACCTGTTATATTTTCATAGAAACCTACATCTAAATCAAAAGCCTTACTACTTTTC
The DNA here is from genome assembly GCA_964345805.1 of uncultured Mycoplasma sp. Lineage (GTDB taxonomy): Bacteria > Bacillota_I > Bacilli_A > RF39 > UBA660 > UBA6448. The sequence goes on along the minus strand of CAYFSK010000014.1, from coordinate 1,292 downwards.
TTTCCATCATACAAATAGAAAGTATTCAGATTTTTTTGTTCTGTACCATATGCATGATTATTTTTATAATATAATAATTTCTTATCAAATAAACCGATTATTTCATAACTATAATTTTTATCAATTGTTTTTACTTTACCATTCGCTATATAAAGTAGTTTATTATTTTTAGTCGTTTCTTCAGCATTATTTTGGGTTGATATAATTATTCCGTTTTGTATGTTTTTTTCACCTGTAATATGATTAATATTGCTGATTATGAAATCTTTTTCTAATCCATCAGGCGTTACCTTGAAATAGGTATAATCACTTTTACTGCGGTTTTCATTTTTATATTTTATCGTATAAATATATAACTGATTATCAAGCATGGTCATATTAGACATATCATGCTTATTGGTCGTTATTTTATTAACTTCTAATGTGTCTAAATTATATTCATATACATTTGTTGCCGGAATACCATATACTTTATTTTTATAAAGAACCGCCTTATTTAAATAATGACCATTTTCAAATATTTTGATTTTTTTGCCTTCATTAATCGAGTATATATTTCTTCCATGATAAGTTATAATATTTCCATTGTATTTTCCTAATATATGATATGGTTTTTCTATGATTTTTTCTGTTTCTTTTGTTTCGAAATTATAACAGTATAATACGTTATTGCTAGTATAATATAAATCATTATTTTCTCTCCACAAAGCTTGAACTTTATCTGCTATCTTAGTCGTTATGTCTTCCTTTGTATATAGAATATTGTTATCATTATAATATAATATTCCATTATTTATCTTCTCGGCTGCATCGATTTTATGAAAAAGCTGATTATTCTTTTCAACCATTCTAAATTCTTTTAAATATATATTTGTCTTTGCACAATATATATTTAAAAACAATCCTATAATCATGATTAAAACAATACTACTTATAATTATAGTTTTTTTATTTTTCACAATCTTTAAATATTTGCAGCCCATATGATCACCTATAATAATTCTCTATTCAATATACAATCTAATTATATCAAAAACCTGTAGCCAAAGCAATTTAAGCTTCTCCAAAAAAATAAAGGGAGCATCGCTCCCTTAATTGCATAAAAAGAGGAAACAACAGTTTGAAGACCCGAAGGTCAAATAGTCATAAAGACTAAGTAACGTTGTTTCCTATATATAAATTATCATATAATAAAACTCTTGTCAATAGATAAATTACTCTTTTTAAAAATATTAAAATAAAAACTCCATAAATATGGAGAATTATTAATTATTAATGGTGCCGACAGAGGG
>CAYFSK010000013.1:0-23488 GCA_964345805.1 uncultured Mycoplasma sp. | reverse complement strand
TGGTCAACCAACTTTAGCAGCAACTGGCTATGGTAGTTTATCTGCAACTGTTATAACTGGTGCGAGTATTGGTGCTGGTGAAACAGTTACTTGGACATTTACAGCAACAATTTATAATTTAAATGAAAATCAATGGACTGCTTTAGGTAATAAGACATTTAAAGGAAGCTTTCAAGTTGCTAGTGTAGTGTGTTAATTTATAAAAATTTAAAAGAGTTTATTAAAAGCTCTTTTTTTGTGGTTCAATATATTATTTTCATTGTATTATTTTAACTTAAATGTTAAAATAGTATTATATAGGAGAGCTGTAAAATGGGAAAGAAGAATGCATTTGTTCTAACAATTATTTCTGTTTTTGTATTAGTGGTTGTAGTAGTAGGAGCTTCTTTTGCCTATTTTGCAACCGATCTTTCTACAGAAGATGCAACTGAGGTTGTAGCTAGGACTCCAACGGCAGCGGTCTTTGCTTCTACAAAAGGTAATGACTTATCACTTAGTATTACAACAGATAAAATGTTACAGGCTCAAACAAGTGGTGTCAATGAGCCAGTTGCAAGTGAAGGTACAGCAACTTTAAAGGTAAGTTTAACAGCAGATGCTGGAACATCATGTACATATAGTATTGGCTATGTTGATACAGGTGCTGATTATGTAGAAGTTTCATCTAGTGCTCCTAATCATTCATATGAATTTGAAGTATCAGGTTCATCTAGTAAGACTGGTGATCCTTCAATGGCTGTTACTAGTTATACAACACTTAAAACTGGTACAGTTGTTTCACCAAAGATTGTTGTTTCTAATGCAACTATTACTGTTCCTGCAGGAGAAGTCAGTGCACCAATTACAACTTGGACATTTACAGCAAGGTTTTATAATATAAATAATACTCAAGCACTTGGTAAGACCTATTCTGGTTATTTTCAAGTATTAAATGTTGTTTGTTAAATAAAAAGGAGAATTATATGAAAAGTGATGAATTATCTAAAAATCAAAAGAAACTATTGTTATTACTTTTTTTGGTAAGCGCAGTTTCTATTTTAATATCTACTATTGCGTATGCATATTTACAAGGAAATGTATATTATGAAGGAAATAATGGGGTTAGTGTTAAATCAAAAGAATTTGATATATTACAAATGAATTCATCACAAGATGCTAAATTTCAAGTAGATGATACAAATTTTTCAAAAGATTATGGTCATGATATTAGTGGTACAACTTCAATTGATATTAATTTAGATACAACAAAAGAAAGTGCTAAGTATTGTTATAAAACAACAATTGTATTACCAAGTGAAAAGATATTTACATATTCTGCAATAGGAAGACCTGAATTAGTACTTGATGTTGAATATGCAGCTGATGGGGTAAACTATGTAGAAGTAATTAATAACAAAGATATTACTGAGGCTGCAGGAGAAATGCCAGTAGTATTTAATGGTAGCGATAAATATATAATATCAACAACCAGGAGAAATCCAGTTAGTCACAAGTGGAAAGCAAAATTAACATTTTTATGGCTAAGTGATGTTGATCAATATCTTAATAATAATAAAACATATGAAATGAGTCTTAAGACAGATATTGTAAATTGCGAATAAGAATAATAAATAGAAAAATTTTATCATATAATAAAATTTTTTTATGAAAGGATGTAATAATGATAATAGGTTCACATGTAAATTATAATGGGCTTTTAGAAAGTGTAAAAAAGGCTCTTAGTTATGGAGCAAATACATTTATGATTTATACAGGAGCTCCACAAAATACAATTAGGAGAAGTATTGATCCTGATGTAGTTACAGATGCTCATAAGTTAATGAAAAAAAATAATATTGATATTAATAATGTTATTTGTCATGCTCCATATATTATTAATCTTGCTAATAAAGATAAACTGGATTCTTGGCATTTTAGTATAAATTTTTTAAAAGAAGAGATTAATCGTTGTGAAAAGATGGGAATTAAGTATATTGTTATTCATCCAGGAAGTGCTGTTAAACACACAAAAGAAGATGCTCTTAATAATATAGTTGAAGCTTTAAACAAAGTAATAGATGATGATACTAAAGTAACTGTATTACTTGAAACCATGGCTGGTAAAGGAACAGAATGTGGTTCTACTATAGAAGAGATAAAATATTTACTTGATAATACTATATATAAAAATAAAATTGGTGTATGTATTGATACATGTCATTTAAATGATTCAGGAATAGATATAGAAAATTTTGATAAATATTTAGATGAATTTGATGAAAAGATTGGTCTTGATAAATTAAAATGTGTTCACTTAAATGATAGTTTAAATGAAATTTCGGCTCGTAAAGATCGACATGCAAATATAGGATATGGAACAATTGGATATGATAAACTTATTAGTGTTGCTTATAATAAAAGATTAGAAAAAGTGCCAAAAATACTTGAGACACCATATATAGATGATTATCCACCATATAAATTTGAAATAAAACAAATTTTAGATAAAAAATTTAATAATAATTTAAAAGAAGATGTTATTAAATATTATACTGAAAATAAATAGAGTATTTATTTGAAAATGGAGTAATTACTTGGTATAATATATTCGGTTTTAAAAAAGGAGGGAAATTATGACTAAAAATGAAAATAGAGTTTATGTAACTAATAAATGTAGTGAATGTGGTAAAGAACTTCGTCCACTTAGTAAAAATAAAAAAAATACAACGGAACGTCTAGAGATTAAAAGATTTTGTTCTAAATGTAGAAAACATGTTGTAGCAAAAGAGAAAAAATAAGAGGTAGATAGTGAATATAAATATTAATGATATTAAAAATGGTATGACTATTATAATGGATGGTGCTCTTTGTAGTGTTCAAGAATTTCAACATGTTAAACCTGGTAAAGGACCTGCTTTTGTAAGAATTAAACTTAAAAATTTAAGAACTGGAGCAACAGTTGAAGATACTTATAATACTAATATAAAGGTTCAAAAAGCTCATATTGAAAAGACTGATGTTCAATATTTATATGCATCGGGTGATACATATACATTTATGAATAATGAGACATATGAACAATTTGAAGTTCCAGTATCTAAATTAGAAGATAATATTAAATTTATCAAAGAAGGAATAGATATTACTATTGATTTTTATGAAGGGGAAATAATTGGTATTACACTTCCAGAAAAAGTTGAATATGAAGTTATTGAAACAGAACCTGCAGTTAAAGGGAATACTACAACTAATGCAAATAAGGATGCAACTATTGAAACAGGTTATGTTGTTAAGGTACCATTGTTTATTAATGAAAAAGATAAAATATTAGTTTCTACAAGAGATGGTAAATATGCTGGGAGGGCTTAAATAAGCTCTTTTTTTATTAAATAAAAAAGGAAGAGTTTATCTTCCTTCACGCGCTTGAGTTTCTTCATCCTTTTTAATACTTCCTTGAGCATTAATTAAGTCTCTAACAAATATTCGAACAAATGTATCAATAAAGATATTTAATTCATTTGGATCTTTAAGTCTATCTTGGTTATATATATAATTTTGTTTTGCTAAATAATCAATCATATAAGCAGTTACTTGTTCTGGGGTATATCTTGCAATAACCTCACGATAATTAACACCAGGGTTAGTAGTAGAATATCTAGATAACCTATTTGGGCTACCATATTTTAAATAAACAAAAATTCCTGTATGTAGTTGTTCTTTATCATGATTATTATAAGTTAGTGCAAATGCATCACGGATTTCTTTGTTTTCAAAGTTATTAAATAATAAAGAGTTAGTATATCTTTTAATATAATCTTCAGTAGAATGTTTTTGATCAATTTCAAGACCACTTTTAGCTTTAACATAATCTAATAATTCTTGTGGTGATACATGTTGTTGTAACATAGTACGATAATTTCTACCACCATTTGTAAAGAAAGTATAATTATTATAATGTATTGCTGCAGTAAGAGCTGATGTAATTTGTGCAAGTCCATATTTTTTTTGGGTTGCATTAATTGCATTTTCAATTACTTTATCTTTAATATATCCTTCATTAAAGTTTATTTTTCCAGTTATTGCACTTTCAAAAATGCTTTTAACATTATCTTCATCTTTAAGAGCTCCATTTAAACTATCAAGATGTTGTTTAAAGCTATGGGTATCTACTTTAGGTGTTTGTTCATCTTTTGCTTTTTCGATATAAGATTCAATTGCTTTAGCAATTTCTTCGCTATAATTTACTTTAGCAGCTAGGACAACACCAATACCATTTATTGTTGGTAAAAAGGGATTAACTTTATTTAAGCCTTCGCGAATATAACCCACTTTTAAAGAATCAAAATTTATTATTTTATAAAGACCCTCATAATCATCTTTATTTAAAGATACAACAACATTATTGCTTCCTATAAAGGGTTTTACTTGTGATTTATGGGAAATATTATTATTTTCTAAATAAGCAGTTAATAAATCAATACTGTTCTCCATATGTTCAAAATCCATAGGAATATATATTTTGATAGTTTGTCTTTCATCAATATAACCATTTGAAAAAGAAAATAAAAACTCTGGTGTATCAGTAACATAACCTTTTGTTTTCCAAGTTTTATATTTTTCTTCCCATATAGAAAATATGTGATGTACTGATTTTGGTCTTCCATCAGAAGTTCTATCTTTTGGGCCAACATTATATTTTTTTAGTTCATGATAAATCATGTTACTCGTTATTTTCACACCAGGATTTTCTTTTTGAAGTTGATAGATATATTTTAAAAAGCCACTCATTTCATCTATTCTTGGCATATCAACATTTAAACTATAATTATTTGTCATTTTGCCCCCATATATCTGTTAATGTTTGTTCAAGTAAATCCTCATCATTAACCATTTTTATTACTTGTGTTTCTTCTAAATCATTTTCAAGTAAATCATTTGTAATATCTAAAGTATCATCTTTTTCTTTAATATCACTATCATCGACTTCAACAAAAGAGCCTTTATAATTTAACTTTACCATAACGTACTCTCCTTATAATAATAGTATAACATTTTTAAAAATATTGTAAATATTTTACAGTTATTATCTTTTGACTTTACCTATATTTTAAAGTATAATGTCATTAATTGGAATTAAGAGAAATTTACAACTTCTCACTTCAAATCGTAGTTGGCGTTAACAATAAAGTGTATGAATTTCATGAAATAAGGTGGTACCGCGGGTTATCTCGTCCTTATAATTTATGGAATTTTTTTATTTAAAGGAGTAAAAAATGAATGTATATGAAGATTTAAAATGGCGTGGTTTAATTCAAGATATTAGCAGTGATGATTTAATTGAAAAGCTAAATAAAGGAGGACTTAACTTTTATATTGGAACTGATCCAACGGCTCCTTCGATGCATATCGGCCATTATTCATCATTTTTAATATCAAAAAGACTTGCTAAAGCAGGACATCACCCAATATTACTTGTTGGTGGAGCAACAGGTTTAATAGGAGATCCTAAACCAACGTCAGAAAGACCAATAATTTCTAAAGAAGAAGTTGAAAAAAACTTTCATGGTTTAAAAAGACAAGCTGAAAGAATTTTTGGTTTTGAAGTTGTTAATAATTGGGATTGGACAAAAGATATCAATGTAATAGATTTTTTAAGAGATTATGGTAAATATTTTAATGTAAATTATATGCTTGCTAAAGATAAAGTTAAATCAAGACTTGAAACCGGTATTACATATGCAGAATTTTCATATATGATTTTACAAGCACTAGATTTTTTATATTTATATGAAAATAGAAATGTTACTTTGCAAGTAGCTGGTTCTGATCAATGGGGTAATATTACAGCAGGAATTGAACTAATAAGAAGAAAACTTGATAAAGAAGTATATGGAATGGTTATGCCACTTGTTGTTGATGCAGCAGGGGTTAAATTTGGTAAGACAGAAGGAAATGCTTTATGGCTTGATGAGGATAAAACAAGTTCTTATGAACTATATCAATATTTAATTAATTTAGATGATAAAATAATTATTGATTATTTAAAAAAACTTACCTTTTTATCTAAAGAAGAAATAGAAGCTTTAGAAAAAGAAAATAATAATAATCCTGAAAAAAGACTTGCTCATAAAGCGCTAGCTAGAGAAATAATTACCGATTTACATGGTAAAGATTCTTTTGAAAAAGCAGAAAAACAATCACAAGCTTTATTTAATGGTGAAATTAAAGAGCTAGGAGCTGATTTTATCTTAAGAGAATTAAAATCTGTGCCTAGATTTAAAGTAGAAAATAATACTAATATAGTTGATCTTCTTGTTAATAATAATGTTTGCTCATCAAAAAGAGAAGCAAGAGAAATGATTTTAGGTGGAGCTATTTTAATTAATGGAGAAAAAGAAACAAATTTAGATAAAATAATTAATAATGCTGATTTTCTTGAAGATAAAGTTCTTGTTATAAGAAGAGGCAAGAAAAATTACTATTTAGGAATTAAGTAATATATGGACTTTGAAGGTAAAATATTTGTTATAACTGGTATAAGCTGTGAAATAGGAAGAAGTTTAGCTTATATTTTAAACAAATATAATGCTAAGGTAATAGGAATTTATAATAAACATAAAATAAATGAATACGAAGCATATAAATGTGATATAACAAATGAAAAAAATGTTAATAAAGTATTTAATAAGATTAAAAATAAACATCAAAATATTTATGGATTAATTAATATAGCAGGTATATCAATTGATGAAGAATATGATAAAAAAACTAGTAAAACTTTTAAAAAAGTAATTAATACTAATTTATTAGGTACTTTTTTAATGATTAAATATTTTTCTAAAATAACTAAAGGTTGTATTATAAACTTATCTTCTTTAGATGGTATAAATACATATACTGGTTATGATTTTGATTATGCAGCATCAAAAGCAGGGATTAATAATCTTACTTTAAATTTTTCAAAAATATTTAAAAATATTAAAGTATGTGCTTTAGCACCAGGTTGGGTAAAAACTGCATCAACTCTTTTAGCAGAACCAACATTTATTAAAAAAGAGTTAGATAAACATAATCAAAAAAAACTTCTTACTCCAGAAGAGGTAGCTATGAAAATAATTGAAATTATTGTTAATAATGATGATTATGTATCTGGAGATATTATAAGGATGGATAGTTATGATAAATGATATTATAAATAAAGCTGAACTTGAATTAAAAGATATATTTAAAAAAGTAGATGAAGATGAATATAAAAATAGTTTAAAAGTGTTAAATGCTTTTCATCATGCTAAAATAAGTGAATCATCATTTACATCAAGTACTGGTTATGGATATTCTGACTTAGGTAGAAGTCAAGTTGAAGAAATTTTTTCTAGTGTTCTAGGTGCAGAGGATGCTCTTGTTAGAAATCAAATTATTTCAGGAACTCATGCAATTACTATTGCTTTATTTGGAATATTAAGACCTGGTGATAAACTTTTATATATAACAGGAAGAGGATATGATACACTTCATGAAGTAATTGGCATAAAAGAAAATAATAGTTCTTTAAAAAGTTATGGAATGTTATATGATGAAATTGATTTAATAAATGATGATTTTGATTATGAGAAGATTAAAGATTATCTTAAAAATAATAAAGTAAAAGTAATTGGTATTCAAAGAAGTAGGGGATATACTTTAAGAAAAAGTATCACAATTTCTAGCCTTGAAAAAATAGTTAAAGAGATAAAAAAGATAGATAAGGATATTATTATATTTGTTGATAATTGTTATTGCGAATTTGTTGAAGATAAATCACCTTTAGAAGTGGGATGTGATTTAATTGCCGGCTCTTTAATTAAGAATTTAGGTGGAGGAATTGCAACAAACGGAGGATATATTGCTGGTAAAAAAGAACTTGTTTATCTTGCATCAGAAAGATTAAATGTACCAGGCGAAGCAAAAGATGTTGGGGCATCAAATGGTTTTAATAAGCTTTTCTTAGAAGGTATATATCATGCACCTTATGCAGTTGCAAGTAGTCTTAAAACAGCTATATTAACAAGTTATGTCTTAGAAAAACTAGATTTTAAAGTAAGTCCTAGATATTATGAAGAAAGATCTGATATAGTTCAAAGTATTATTTTTGAAAATGAAGATAAACTTATTAAATATGTAGAAGGTATCCAGATGGGTGGAGCAATTGATAGTTTTTCTAGTCCCATACCAAGTGATATGCCAGGATATAAAGATAAGATAATTATGGCTTCTCCTTCCTTTACATCAGGTTCATCGATTGAAATATCTTGCGATGGACCAATAAAAAAACCATATGTAGCATTTCAACAAGGATCACTTACATATAGTTATGGTAAACTTGCTTTAATAAAAGCATTAGAACATTTATATAAAAAAAAGTATATTAAAGAATTTGATTAATATACTTTTTTAATGTTTTAGCATCTTTTCCAAAAATTATTTTTAGTTGATTATTTATTTCAACAATACCTTTAGCACCTAGTTTTTGAATACTGTCTTTATCAACTTTGGTTATATCTTTTAAAATTACTTTAAATCTAGACATATTACATTCGGCATTAATTATATTATCTTTTCCTCCAAGGTAAGTAATAAGTTTATTAGCCTCAATATTAAAATCTTTTCTATTTATTTTTAAGATAACAAGTACAATTATACTAAGGATAATAGCTATAACTAAATAAGTTATAAATGTTTCCATAATTCCTCCTTTATTAAATAGGTATATATGTATTATATAATAAATTATTTAAAAATAATAGCTATTAGTTTTCATCTTCGATAAAATTAATGCTTTTATGAGGTTCATCCTTAAGAAGATTAGGATAATTTTGTTGTCTTAATGCCTCATATGTTACGATGGCAACACAATTAGATAAATTAAGTGCTCTTACATCTTTAGGCATAGGAATACGAATACATTTATCAATATGAGGTTTTAATAAACTAGGTGGTATACCGGTTGATTCTTTACCAAAGAAAAAATATATATTTTCCTTGGTATTGGAATAATCAAATGAGTCATGAGGCTTATGACCATATCTGGTAAAATAATAATATGTACCCTTATTTTTATTATAAAAATCATCAATATTATCATAAATAAAATATTTACATTTATTAATATAATTAACACCACTTCTTTTAATATTAGCATTATCAAGTTTAAAACCAAGTGGTTTTATTAGATGTAAAATGCTTCCTGTTGCAATACAAGTACGCATAATATTACCAGTATTTTGTGGTATTTCTGGCTCAAATAAAACAATGTTTATCATAACTTCTCCATTTAAAAAGCCATTTAATGGCTTAATTTTTAATAAAATTATCGGTTTTTAGTATATCAGAAAATTCTAAATATTCAAACCCATTAATAACTTTAGTTAAAATTTTATTTTCATAATATAAAATACAAGGAACTTTTTTAATTTCGTTTGTATCAAATCTCTTATTTAGTTTATCAATTAAATCTTCTTTTTCTAAATAACTTGTTATATTTAAGTAATAAAAGGAATCTTTAATATTATAATTATCAATATATTTTTTTAATTTCTTTTCAAAGCGATATACTTTTTCATCATTAGTATAACTAATATATACAAAATAAGAGCTTGGCGATTCTTTTAATACTTGGTCAATTTCACTTACATCAGTTATTTCATATTCAATAGTACTTGAGTTTATTAAATAACTTTTACTAAGTCGTTCTTCTTTTTTTAAATAATACCAACTTGATAAATACCAAGCTAATATAAAAACACCAATTATCAAAAGACAAATATATAAGTAAATTCTTCCTGAGGAATTGTTTGTTTTATTATTCATAGTATCACCTTTCTAATTATAACATATTATTTTGATTAATTATTTGTGTTTTCTTTTTCAGAATCTTCTGCTTTTTTATATAAAACTTCACGTGGTTTAGAACCATTTGGAGGTCCAATAATACCCCGAGCTTCAAGTAGATCAATAATTCTTGCTGCTCTATTATATCCAAATCTAAATCTTCTTTGAATAAGAGATGCAGATACTTTTCCGTTATCAATTACAAAATTAACAATTTCATCATACATTGGATCTTCTTCAGCACCACTATCATTAGATACACCAGATGAAGAAGAGTGAATATCTTCATTAACATACTCTTCATTATATTTAGCACTTGCTTGTGTTTGGGTATAACTAATTATTTTATTAATATCACTATCTGATACAAAACAACCTTGAATACGAGTTGGTACATTTTCTCCCATTGGAGCAAAAAGCATATCACCTTTACCAAGAAGTTTTTCAGCACCACCTTGATCTAAAATTGTTCTTGAATCAATTTGTGATGAAACAGAAAAAGCAATTCTTGAAGGTATGTTGTTTTTAATAACACCAGTAATAATATCAGTAGATGGTCTTTGAGTAGCTACAATTAAATGTATGCCAGCAGCTCTTGCAAGCTGAGTAATACGCATGATTGAAGCTTCAACTTCTTTAGATGCAACCATCATTAAGTCAGCAAGTTCATCAACAACAACAACTATATAGTACATTTTTTTAAGATCATTGTTATTTTTCTTGTTATTTTCTTTTTCAACCCATTCATTATAGCCAGTAATGTTTTTAACACCTTTTTCAGAAAAAGTATTATATCTTTTTTCCATTTCAGCAACTATTTTTTGTAAGGCAACACTTGCTCTTTTAGGATCAATAATTACAGGACATTCAAGATGAGGGATGCCATTATAATTCGATAATTCAACTTTTTTCGGATCTACTAAAAATAATCTTACTTCATTTGGTTTATATCTCATTAAAAGCGATATTAAAATGGAGTTAATACAAACTGATTTACCTGAACCAGTAGATCCAGCAACAAGAAGGTGAGGCATTTTAGTAAGATCAGCAATAATAGATTTTCCCATTATATCTTTACCAAGAGCAACAATAAGCTTATTAGCACCATTAACATTTGAAGTTTCTTCAAGGACTTCTCTAATTTCAACAGGTGCTATTTCACGATTAGGTATTTCAATACCAATAGTACTTTTTCCTGGAATAGGAGCTTGAATTCTTATATCTTTTGCTGCCATTGCAAGAGCAATTTCTTTGTTAATATTTACAATTCTATTAACTCTAGTTCCATTTGGAACAGCTATTTCATATTCAGTTACAGCAGGTCCAATATGAATTTCGACAACTTTTCCATTTATTTCAAAATCAGCTAGTGCTCTTTCAAGTTTTTTAATATTTTCTTTAATATAATTTTCTTCATTATTCTTTTTATTTTTTTGAGGAGGAGATAGTAAGTCTAATTTAGGAAGGCGATAAACTCCTTCGATAACTTCATCTTTAGTTGATGATGCAAGTGTAACAGGGATTTCAACTGTAGAAGAAGGTTGATGAGTTTTTTCTTTTAATTCATCAATACTTGCAATAACTATTTTTTTATCTTCCTTTATTTCTTTATCATCTTTCTCATCAACATCTTTAATACCAATTAGTTCATCACCTTCAACAATATATTCTTTTTTTATCTTTTTTTCTTCTTCTTTTTCAATATTATTAAAATGTTCTTTTATCCATTTGAAAATATCTAAAACAGTTAAATTAAATATTAATATTAAACTTAAAATAATGAAAATAGATGAAACTATCTTTGTACCAGATACATCAATAGCAGATACAAGTAATGAAGATGAAACAGCACCAATAAAACCACCACCAATATTAATTTTAGTATCACCACTACCGAAAAATGATGGTTTTTCATTAATTGTTGCTATTCTTTTTAAATAATTATCATTTGTTTTGTTTACAACTACATTTAAAGAAGTAGATGATTTTGTAAAATTAAGATGAGCTAAAGAAAGAACAGATAATATTAAAAGAAGTATTCCAAATTGTCTTTGAGAATTAAAATTAGGCATATTTCTTTTAAAAAGGGCTTGAATGCCTGTAATAATTACAAAAAGTAAAATAAGATACCAAAATTCACCAGCTAAAAATAAAGCTCCTTTTTTTAGTAAAAGACCAAAAGGACCAAAACCAAAGCCAATAATACCTAGTAAAATAAGAAAAGTACCAATTAATTCTATACTATGTGTATTCTTGATTGTTTTGCTTTTTTTTCTTCTTTTTCTTCTTCTTGCCATCTTTATTCACCATATTTATTATATCTTAAATGTAAGTTAATTGCAAAATAATTAGTTTTGATATACACAGATTAAATAATAGACAAAATGAAACTTAGTTATTATAATAATTATTGGTGATAGGTATGAATATTGAAGACTATAATTATAATTTACCAGAAGATTTAATTGCTCAAAGTCCAATTAAAAATCGTAGTGATTCAAGACTTTTAGTTATGGATAAAAAAAGTGGTTTAATTGAAGATGAAACATTTAAAAATATTACTAAGTATTTTAAAAAAGGAGATGTTCTTGTTTTAAATGATACAAAAGTTCTTCCAGCTAGAATATTTGGCAAGAAAAAAGATACTGGTGCTCATATTGAAATACTTTTATTAAAAAATATTGAAGGAAATATATGGGAATGTTTATCACGACCATTTAAAAGAATAAATGTTGATACTATTATAAAATTTAATGATATTTTAGAAGGTAAAGTAATAGAGAAAAAAGAAGAAGGAATAGTTTTGATTGAATTTTTTTATGAAGGAGTATTTATAGAAATAATTGAAAAACTTGGTATAATGCCACTCCCTCCTTATATTCATGAAAAAATTCTTGATCAAAATAGATATCAAACAATTTATGCTAAGTATCTTGGTAGTTCTGCTGCTCCAACGGCAGGTCTTCATTTTACAAAAGAACTACTTGAAGAAATTAAAAAAACAGGTGTTGAGATTCTTTATGTAACACTGCATGTTGGTCTTGGAACATTTAGGCCGGTAACAGAGACAGATATTACTAAACACCATATGCATTTTGAGAGCTATACCATGACAAGCGAAGTTGCTTTTAAACTTAATAATGCTAAAAAAGAAGGTAGGAAAATATATGCAGTTGGTACAACATCAACTAGAACTTTAGAAGCTATTATGACTAAGTATGGTGAGTTTAAAGAGGTAGATGAAGCAACTGATATATTTATATATCCGGGGTATAAATTTAAAGCAATTGATGGACTTATTACTAATTTTCATTTGCCAAAAAGTACTCTTTTAATGCTTGTAAGTGCTTTTGCAGGTAGAGAAAACATTTTAAATGCTTATAATCACGCTATAACCAATAAATATCGTTTCTTTTCTTTTGGAGATGCCATGTTTATTAAATAAATTGCAAGAAAGTTAAATATTTAGTAAAATAAAATAAAGAAAGATAAGAAAATGAAAGTAAAGTTTAAATTAAATTATGAAGATAAAAACACAATGGCAAGAATTGGCATGATTTCTTTTAATGGAAAAGAATATGAAACACCGATGTTTATGCCAGTTGGAACAAATGCAACAGTAAAAACACTTTCTCCAGAAGAAATAAAAGAAACAGGTAGTGGAATAATTCTTGCTAATACTTATCATTTATGGCAAAATCCTGGAGAAGATATTGTAAATAAAGCAGGTGGTCTTCATAAATTTATGAATTATGATGGACCTATTCTTACTGATAGTGGTGGCTATCAAGTTTTTTCGCTTGCTAAACCAAAAGATATTAGTGAAGAAGGAGTAAAATTTAAAAACTTTTTGAATGGTGATAGTTTGTTTCTAACTCCTGAGAAATCGATTCAAATTCAAAATAAACTAGGCAGTGATATTGTGATGAGTTTTGATGAATGTATTAAATGGCCAAGTTCATATGATTATGTTAAATCATCAGTTGAAAGAACACTTCGTTGGGCTAAAAGAGGAAAAGATGTTTTTAATAATGATAATCAACTTCTTTTTGGAATTGTTCAAGGAGGAGAGTATGAAGATTTAAGAAAGCACTGTGCCTTATCTTTAGTAGAAATGGACTTTGATGGTTATTCTATTGGGGGAACATCGGTTGGAGAAGATAAAAAAACAATGTATAAAATGGTTGAATATTCAACAAAATATTTACCGAAAGATAAACTTAGATATTTAATGGGAGTAGGCGATCCAATTGATTTAATAGAAAATGTTTTAAGAGGCATTGATATATTTGACTGTGTAGCACCAACTAGACTTGCAAGACATGGACATGCATATACTAGTTGTGGTAAAATAAATGTTAAGAATGCAAAGTATAAAGATTGTCTTAAACCAGTAGACTCTTCATGTAACTGTTATGCATGTAAAAATTATACTCTTGCATATATAAGACATTTAATAACGATTAATGAAACTTTTGGAGCAAGACTTTTATCGATACATAACATTAGTTTTTTACATAATTTAATGAAAGATATTAGAGAAAATATAAAAAAGGGAACACTTGAGGAATATAGAGATGACTTTGTTTTAAGATATTATGGAGAAGGATATGAATACAAATAAAATTGCTATTTACACTACAGTTATTTTTTCAGTATTATTAATAGGATGTGGAACATTTTATAAAGTAGTTAAAAATAATTCTAGTAAACTTAGATTAGTAACTAATAAAAAAGTAATAGAAGCTGCAAAAGCTTGTTATATTGATGGTGTGTGTAAAAATTTAAAAGTTACTTTAGAAGAGCTTTATAATAATAATTATTTAAAAGAAAATGTTATCGACCCAGTTAAAAAAAGAGTATATAATAACTCTTCTTATGTAATTATTAGTAGGAAAGAATCAACTTTTTATCCAAATTAAAAGGAAGTTAATTAACTTCCTCAAAACGATATTCTTGGGTGGCATTTGGATATTTTTCTTTATCTACTTTAGAAGCAAAGTTATCATATGGTCTTACTAGTACTTTTTCATCATGATTTGATTGATAAATTACAACTTTTTGGTTTTCGCCATTTTCATCTAATACTTCACTATCATATCCGATATATAAAACTTTATAAACATTTCCTTTAAAATGACGATAAGTTTTGTTAACAAATATTTCTCTCATATTTACTCCTTTATAGAAATATTATACAATTAATTGTTTAAAATATCCATCTTTTGTTGTATAATGTAAATAATAGAAAGTAGGGATTGATATGAAAGTTTTGTGTGTTGGCCACAGTGCGTACGATTTTATTGTTTCTTCTGAAAATTTTCCTTTAGAAAACACAAAGGTAACTTTTGAAGATGCATATGAAGGTGCTGGAGGAACAATGTCTAATGTTGCATATTTACTTGGTAAATATGGTGCAGAAACATATCTAGGATCTGTCGTTGGAGACGATACTTTTGGTAATGCTATTAAAAAAGATTTAGAAAAAGTAGGTGTTCATACCGAGTATATGGAAACGGCTTACGATAAAAGGACTCATTTAGCCTTTATTATAATAAATAAAACTGGTAAAACAAGAACTGTATATAAAATAGCTAAAGAAGACTTACTTTTAAAGAAAACTGATTTTCCTTTAGATCCAGATATTGTTATTGTTGATAGTAGAGATTATGGAGCATCTTTATCAGCAATTAATAAATTTCAAAAGAAAATAACTATTATTGATGCTGAAAAAAATGATCAAAATACAATAGAATTATGTAAGTATAGTAAATATATTTTAGCTTCAAAAAGTTTTGCTGAAAGTGTTGCAGGAAGTAAAATAGAGTTTGATAATATTCAAAGTATGGTAACTGTGTTTTCAAAATTAGTTACTAAATTTCCTGGTAAAGAAATAATAATAACAATAGAAGATAAAGGCGCTTTATATATGATTAATGGGCAAATAAAAGTTATGCCAGGAATAAAAGTTGATGCTGTAGATACAACTGGTGCTGGAGATATCTTTCATGCAGCATTTGCTTATGCTTTAGGTCAAAATTATGATTTAGAAAGAGCTATTACTTTTGCTAATATTGCTGCAGGAATTTCGACAACTAAAGTAGGTGTTCATAATAGTGTTCCAGAAATAAGCGATATTATGGTTTATTTTAAACAAAAATATCCTGATAATGCTCAGAATGTACAGCAAGCACCTCAAATAACTTCAAATGTGCCACCAGCAAATCCTGTGCCAGCAAATAATCAAGCGGTAAATCAGGCAGCTCCTAGTGTGCAACCAGTAAATCCTCCAGCTCCACCACAAGCAAAATGATAACTAGTAAAACCCCTAAACTTGATTTACATGGAGAGGTTTCTGCTATGGTTGAGGTTTTAGTAAATAGTTTTATTAAGGAACAAGTTTTACTTAATAATCTTAAAGTAATTATTATTCATGGTAAAAGTTCGCGAATTTTAAAAGATACAGTACATGATGTTTTAAAAAGTAACGCAAATGTAATATCTTATAAGCAAGATAATTGGAATTTAGGACAAACAATAGTAACTTTAAAAGGGCTTAAATAGCTCTTTTTATTTGACTATTTGGCTTTAAATGGTATAATACAGGAAATTTTTAAGTTGAGGTTATTATGGATTACGCAAAAGAATTTGAAGATAAATGTGCAACTTGTGGAAAATGGAAGATGCACGATAAATCAGATGCTGGAAGAAATGGTTTTAGGTGTTCTTACCATCAAAGACAGATGGCTCACTTTGAATCTTGCTCTAATTATGTTAAAGATAAATATCGAACAAGTAGAGAGATAGAGGGAGCCTTAGACTGGCTTTATAGTTATTGTAATTATGAACCAAGATATGATAATAGTTATTGGTATATTGTATCTACTTGTTGCAAGATGGTTGGGATGCCTGAAGATAATAAAATAATGAATAGTGCTATTAAATTTAGAGAATATTTAGATAAAAATCATTTTGGCAAAATATTACTACTTTATTATGAAAGATATGGTATTATTTTTGCTAATAACTTACTTGCTGATAAAAATAAAACATTAGTTGAAGATATGATAATACCAACATACTTAGAACCATTTAGTAAATATGTAATTGAAAACAACTATGTTCAAGCACTGCGAATATATTTAAAATTAATAATGTTTTTAAGTAATTATTATGGTTATCCTATAAATGTAATAAATGTTTCAGAAGAAAAATTAAATATGTCAAGAAAAAGAATAAAAGTTGGTAATTAACTTTTTAGTAATTGTTAAATAACAGTAACTGTGATATATTTGTAATGTAATTGTTGATAAAAGATTTTATATATTATTTTTTTAAAGAGAGTTAGTGTTTGGTGTAAACTAATAAAAAAAATATATAATGCTACTTTTGGAGATTAATCGGAATAAAACCGTTATAATAATTAAGTAAAATAAAGGATGGTACCGTGCTATAAGCACTCCTTGGTATTATCTTTTTTTGTTTTAAAAGGAGAAGTTATGAGAATATTTTTAATAGCTGGAAAAAGTGGAAGTGGAAAAAATGAAGTTGCTAGATTAATAAAGGAATATTATATTTATAAATTAGAAGAATCAGCAATAACAAGTTATAGTAAATATATAAAAAATTTTGCATTGGAATTAACTGATTGGGATGGAGTATCTGCTAATAAACCAAGAGATTTTATGCAAAAAATTGGAGATGTAATTAGAAAAAATGATCCAAATTATTTTACATTTAATATGACAAGAGATATAGCTATATATAAACATTATGTTAAAAATTTAATTATTAGTGATGTTCGTATGCCTAATGAGATAGATAAAATAAGAGAGAATTTTGATGAAGTATATGCAATATATGTTGTAAATCAATTTGCTCAAAGCAAACTTACTATAGAACAACAAGCTCATATTACAGAAACAGCTCTAGAAGAATATGCTGATTTTGATTATACAATTGCTAATGATGTTATGGATAATCTTAAAGATAAAGTATTTAAGATTCTGGAGGGTATTGAATGAATTTAAAAGATGAATATATAAATTTTTTTAAAAATAAAGGACATGTACAAATTCCAAGTAGCCCAGTGGTTCCGGAAAATGATAACACAGTCCTTTTTAATACTGCAGGTATGCAATCTTTAGTTCCTTATTTGATGGGTAAAAAACATCCTCTTGGAACAAGGCTTTGTAATTATCAAAAATGTATTAGAACAAATGATTTAGATGAGGTAGGTGATTCTTATCATCATACTTTTTTTGAAATGCTTGGTAATTGGTCATTAGGTGATTATTTTAAAAAAGAGGCTATTACTTGGAGTTTTGAGTTTTTAACAGAAGTATTAAAAATTCCTGTAGAAAAACTTGCTATTACCTATTTTGCTGGTAACAAAATTGCCCCAAGAGATACAGAATCTTATAATATATGGAAAAGTTTAGGTATTAAGGAAGAAATGATGGCTGCTACAGTTGAAGATAATTGGTGGCCTAATTTACAGCTTCCTGGACTTTGTGGTCCAGATACAGAGATGTTTTATTGGCGTAGTAAAGAAGTAGTTCCTGATAAATTTGATCCAGAAGATTCAAGGTGGGTAGAAATATGGAATGATGTTTTTATGCAATATAATCATCTTGAAGATGGCAATATAGTAGAACTAGAAAATAAAAACGTTGATACAGGAATGGGTGTTGAAAGAACAACAGCTATTTTAGAAGGAAAAGATGATAACTACACATCATCAATTTGGATTGATGTAATAAAAAAAATTGAAGAAATATCTGGTAAAAAATATGAAGGTAACAAAAGATGTATGCGTATAATAGCAGATCATATTAGGACAGCTGTTTTTATTGCAGCAGATTATGCTGGTATTAAACCATCAAATGTAGGACAAGGATATATTTTAAGAAGATTAATAAGAAGAGCAATTAGGTTTGCAAGAGAACTTGGAATTGATTTAAATAGTGATTTTGATACAGAAATTGCTTTAATTATTATGAATAAATATGAAAAGTATTATAAAGAGATTAAAGATAATAGATTAGTAGTACTTGATGTTATAAGAAATGAAAAAATTAAATTTGCAAGAACAATTGAAAAAGGATTAAGAGAATTTAATAAGGTTGCAAATAAAGATATTGATGGAAAGACTGCTTTTCGTTTATATGATACATTTGGTTTTCCTATTGAGCTTACTTTAGAACTAGCTAAAGAAAAGAACTTAAAAGTTGATGAAAATGGATTTAAAGAGTATTTTAAAGCTCATCAAAATTTATCTAGAACAACATCATCAGGTCAATTTAAAGGTGGTCTTGGTGGAAGTGGTGAAAAAGAAACTAAATATCATACAGCAACTCATTTACTTAATGCAGCTTTAAAAAAAGTTCTTGGTGATGATGTTCATCAAAGAGGATCAAATATTACAACAGAAAGACTTCGTTTTGATTTTGCTTTTGATCGTAAATTAACAGATGATGAAAAAAGCGAGGTTGAAAAAATAGTAAATGGCTGGATTAAAGAAAATATAAAAGTTACTTTTAAAGAAATGCCAAAAGAAGAGGCATTAAAAAGTGGCGCTGAATGTGAATTTGCAGACCGTTACCCAGATATTGTTACTCTTTATAGTATTGGTGATATATCAAAAGAAATATGTCAAGGACCACACGTAAAACATACGGGAGAAATAGGAGAATTTAAAATAACTAAAGAAGAAGCATCAGCAGCAGGAGTAAGAAGAATTAGAGCAGAAATAAAATAGGAGGTTTTTATGTACGAAAATAAGAAAATTTTTGTTTTAGGTATGGCAAGAAGTGGTTATAGTGTAGCTAAATTACTTGCTGGTAAAAATGATATTTTAGTAGCGGATGCAAATGCCCAAGATGAAGAAAAAGTAAAAGAATTAGAAAATCTTGGTGTTAAATTTATTCAAACTGATAAACCTAATGATTATTTTGATAACACTTTTGATTTACTTATTAAAAATCCCGGTATTATGCCTTTTCATGAAACAATTAAAAAAGCCGAAGAGCTTAAAATACCTGTATTAAATGAAATGGAAGTAGCTTATAACTATCTTCCAAAAGATGTTTTTATTATTGGTATAACAGGGTCTAACGGAAAGACAACTACAACTACAATGGTATATGAAATGTTAAAAACGATGAATATTAATGTTGTTTTAGGAGGTAATATTGGCTTTCCTTTAAGTGAAATTGTTCCTCAGATAAAAAAAGATTCTATTTTACTTTTAGAAATATCTGATCATCAACTAATAAATTTTAATAATTTTAAAACTAATATAAGTGTTCTTACAAATATTTGTCCAACTCACCTAGATTTTCATGGTACATATGAAAAATATATAAAAGCAAAAGCAAAGATATTTAATCATCATACTAAAAGTGATATTGCTATTTTAAATTATGCTAATGAAGATAGTAAAAAAGCTTATAATAATATTTTATCTAAAAAAGAATTTTTTAATAATGATAAAAATTATCTTGATAATGATGGAAATATTATTATTAATAATGATATTATTATTAACATATGTGATATAAGAGTAAAAGGAATGCATAATTATGAAAATATTTTAGCAGCTTTACTAGTTGTTAATTATTTTGGTATTGATAAAAAAATAGTCTATAATTTTTTAAATAATTTTAATGGAGTAGAACATCGAATTGAATTTGTTAAAGAAGAAAATAATATTAAATATTATAATGATTCAAAAGCAACTAATCCAACTTCAACAATTGTTGCTTTAAAATCATTTAAAGAGCCTGTCCATCTTATTTTAGGTGGTATGGAAAGAAAACAAGATTTTCATGAACTAGATAATGATATTAAAAATGTTAAAGTAATATATGCTATTGGAGAAGTGTCAAACAGAATAGTTGATTATGCTAAAGAAATGAATATAAAGTGTATAGATTGTAAAACTTTACAAAAGGCTGTAAAAGAAGCTAAGAAGGAAGCTAAAAGTGGAGATGTAATTTTATTATCACCAGCATCTGCAAGTTGGGATAAATATGCCAAGTTTGAAGATCGTGGTAATGAATTTAAATCGCTTTGCTAAAGGAAAAATATGAAAAAGAAAAATAAAAGAAAAAATGAAAAAAATTATATTTATCTATTGCTAATACTAGCAATAATTACTTTAGTTATAAGCTTTATTATTACGAATAAAAGTATTTTTAAAACGGATAATATAACTATTAATATTGGTGATAGTATTCCTAGTAAAGAAGATTATGTTAAAAGTAAATATCTAAATAAATGTAAAGATATTAATTTAGCAAGTGATATAAATTATTATCATAGAACAAATAATCTAGAAATAATATGTAATAATATAAAACATAAAATAACTTTATATGTTAAAGATATTAAAGCACCTATCATAGAAAATAATGAAATAATTTGTAAAGCAGAAGAAAATTGCGATGTCAAGTCATTAGTAAAGGTAAATGAAGATAGTAAAGATAATGTAGATATATCAATTGTCGGAAACTATGATTTAAATAAAGTTGGTGAGTATAAAGTTACAATTAAAGCAACTGATAAAGGTAGTAATACATCAGAAAAAGAAATTATATTAAAAGTATATGATAAGATGGTTGATATTTTTAAAACTAGTAAAGGATATACAGCAATTACTAAAGCAGGTATAACAACTATTGATGATTTAATTATTGTTAATAAAAGTTATTCACTTCCAAATGGTTATGTACCAGATAATTTGGTTAAAATTAATAGATCAACAGTGATAGATTATGTTAAAGATGCTTTTGATTTAATGAGAAAAGATCTTAATAAAGAAGGATTAGATATTGAAGCGGGAACGTGTTATCGCTCTTATAATTTTCAAAAAGCATTATATACAACTTATGTTGCAAGAGATGGGCAAACTATGGCCGATACATATTCTGCAAGGCCTGGTTTTTCTGAACACCAAACAGGACTTGCTATAGATATTGCTCCGGTAAACAGTACTTTTACTAATACTAAAGAAGGTATATGGGTAAGAAACAATGCTTATAAATATGGTTTTATTATTAGATATCCACTTGGAGCTGAAAAATATACAGGATATAATTATGAATCTTGGCATATTAGATATGTTGGTAAAGAACTTGCTAGTAAATTATACAAAGGTGATGGAGACTATATTTCTTTAGAAGAATATTTTGGAATTACAAGTAGCTATATAGATTAATTAACTGTTGAAGTTATTTAGTTAAATGATATAATTATATTATGATAAGGGGCTGATTATATATGGATAATATGTTTGATGCAGGGAATAATAATGTTGGTATAGATCCTACTACAATTGATACAATTGATTCTTTAGATGCTATTCCACCTGCAGATAAAAAGTTTGAAGAAAAAATGAAGGGAAGTACTCCTGATCCTGATAAAAAACCAAACGATTCACTTAAAAAGATTGTGTTTTTAATAGTTATTATATTATTGATGGCTGGAGTATCTTTTGGTGTTTATTATTACTTAAGTATTGCTAATAGCAAGAAAAAAGGTGGTAAAGATGTAAATAAACCAATTGTCATTAATGAAAGAAAAGTTGTAATTGGAACTGATATTAGTAAGTATTTAAATGACAATTTTAAAAATTGTCAGTTTGAAAATACAAATTTTGATAGCAGTAAAATAGGAACATATCCTCTTAATATGACTTGTGGTAATATGAAATATGAAGGAAAAATAACTGTTGAAGAAATAAGCAAGAAAAATATTGCTACTAAATTTATTGTTACATATCTAAATAGCGAGGTAAAACCAGATTTTTTTGTTAGAAGTTCTTCATCTTATTCTTATGCCTTTATAGATGCTAAAGTTTTAAAAGAAAATTTAGCAGTACCTAATAATATATATCCAGTTGAAATAAACTTTTCAGGAGAAGGTGTAAATGATATAGTAGTTGCAATATTATTTGTAACTGAGAAAAAAGCAAGTCAATATTTAAATTGTTTAAAAGCAAATGAAAATTATTTTTTCACTATAGATGAAAATCAAAATGCATTTGGGCCAGCAATTTATACAAAAGAAGTAATATATGATGAACAGAGTTTTTATAATAATATACTTAATATTAAAAATGGTAAATTAGCATATGAGGAAAATGCTGATTACTATGTTAATTATTCTGAAGTAAGTTATGCTATTGAGTATAATAGAGTTATAACTAAAGATGAACTTGATAAAGAAGAGTTTCCAACAAGTGCGAGTCAAATTGAGGAACATTACATATCAAAAGGGTTTAATTGTACAAGATCTAATTAGACTATAGCTTAGCTATAGTTTTTTTATATAAAAAAAATCTCTTTAATAGAGATTTATAATTTTCTTACCATAACTTTAGGAATACATGTTTTATTTTTATAAAGTTCACAAGCTAGACATTCATTATCAATTAAATATTGTTTATCATCTACAAATGAAAAACCAAGCTTTTCATAAAGTTCATATACTCTAGCTATAGGATAAACCTTCTTTATTTTTAATTCTATTAATTTATTTAAAGCATGTTCTAATAATAAAGTAGCGTATCCTTGATGTCTATATTCTTTTTTAATAGCTAAATTTTCTAATACATAATCATCGTTAATACTTTTACATA
>CAYFSK010000012.1:4490-23597 GCA_964345805.1 uncultured Mycoplasma sp. | reverse complement strand
ACAGATGCAACTGTTTTAACGGTTAAAATGCTTATTGAAAAAGGTTTAATTGAAGCAGATTGTGGTTCATCCGATAGTTGTAATAAATGTTCATCAGGTTATTGTTCAGCAGCAGGTGCATCATCTTGCTATAAATGTTAAGTATTAAATTATTATTTCAAAAGAAAACCTAGCATTTAGCTAGGTTTTTTATTGTAATAAACTATTTGCTGTATTAAAGTAAGCTCTGGTAAGAGGACCAACTCCAAGTTTTATTCCTCCGTAAAATCTTATTACAACTATTAAACAGTTATCTAAATTATTTTTAATTATTATATTATAGATAGGAAATCCTGCAGTATTTGATGGTTCTTTATCATCAGATTTTTTTATATCATTACCTATTTTGTATGCATAAGGATAATGATGAGCTTTTTTATATTCTTTTTTTATACTTTCAAGTATTTTATTTACTTCATCTACATTACTAACTTCATAATATAGACCTATAAATTTAGATTTTTTAATAATAAATTCTCTTTTGTTAATTAATTTCATTTTTATCTCCATCTTTATTATAACAAAGAAAGTAATAATATGATAAAATATTTACAGGAGATAATATGAAAAAGATAGTATTAATTGATGGTAATAATTTTATGTTTAGAAGTTATTATGCAACTGCATATACTGGAAATATAATGAAAAATAGCAAAGGTTTTCCTACTAATGCTTTATATGGTTTTGTTTCTATGATAAATAAAATCATAGAAGAAGAAAAACCAACATATATAGCAGTAGCTTTTGATATTGGAAAAAATTTTCGTAAAGAAGAATTTGCTTTTTATAAAGAGGGTAGAGAGGAAACACCAAGTGATTTAAAAAAACAAATGCCAATTGCAAGAGAAATACTTGATGCTATGGGTATTAAATATTTAGAACAAGAACCATATGAGGCTGATGATATAATTGGAACACTTGTTAAAATGTGTCAAGAAGATAAAGACTTTGATGCAACAATTATTTCTTCAGATAAAGATTTACTTCAGTTAATTAATTTTGAAACAGATGTAAAATTATTAAAACAAACAGGATATATTCGTTATGATGAAAAAACTTTTTTTGATGATTATGGAATAAAACCTATTAATGTTATCGATTTAAAAAGTTTGATGGGCGATAGTTCTGATAATATTCCGGGAGTTAAAGGAATAGGAGAAAAAACGGCTTTAAAATTATTACATGAATATAAGACTTTAGATGGTATATATGAAAATATAGATAAAATTAAAGGATCTGTTCATGATAAGCTTTTAAAAGATAAAGAAAATGCCTATATGTCAAGAAAAATAGCTACCATATATAAAGATGTACCACTAGAAATAAAACTTGATAATTTAATATATGATGGCCCTAATAAAGAACAATTAAAAGAAATATATACAAAGCTAGAGTTTAATTCCTTTTTAAAAAATATAGATGTAAAAAAAGAAGATAAAGCTATAAAATATATTAATGTGAATGATAATATTAATATAGTTTTAGGTAAAAAGGCATCTTTATATATTGAGATAGATTCAAAAACTTATATCGATGGGAATATTATAGGTGCATCTATTTGTGATGATAAATATATATATTATTTTGATAAAGATAATGTATCTAAATTATCAGATATTTTAAAAGAAAAAGAAATTATTTCTTATGATCATAAGAAAAACATGTATTTATTACCAACTTTAAAAGAAGCAAAAGATGATCTTATGATATCTAGTTATTTACTTAATTATAATATTAAAGATGATATAGCATATCTTGCTAATATTTTAGGAACTAATATTAGTTATTATGATAATTTAATGAAAGATAAAAATGATGAAGATATTATTAATAATATTTGTTTAAAAGCTAAATTTATTTACGATACAAATGATTTTTTAAAAGAAAAATTAAAAGAAGAAGAGATGTTAAAGTTATATGAAGAAATAGAAATGCCTTTAATAAAAGTTTTATCTTCGATGGAAAAAGAAGGAGTTAAAGTAAATAAAGAAGAACTTATTAAACAATCAAAAGAAGTAAATGATAAACTTATTTCTTTAACAAAAGATATTTATGAACATGCTGGATGTGAGTTTAATATCTCATCTCCAAAACAACTTGGTGAAATTCTTTTTGAAAAAATGGCTATTGCTAAGGGTAAGAAGAATAAAACAGGTTATAAAACAGATGTAGATACTTTAGAAAAATTAGTTTTAGTTCATCCAATAATACCTCTTATTTTAGAATATCGAGCTTTAAGTAAACTTAAAAGCACTTATACTGATGGACTTCAAAACTATATTAATGATAAAGGGTTTATTCACACTATTTATAAACAAACAATAACAAGAACCGGAAGATTATCATCGGTTGAACCAAATCTTCAAAATATACCTATTAAAGATGAAATGGGAAGATTAATTAGAAAAGCATTTATTCCTAAAAATGATTTATTTTTATCATGTGATTATTCCCAAATTGAACTTAGAGTCTTAGCTCATACATCAAAATGTTATCCGATGATTAAAACTTTTCTAGAAGATGGAGATATTCATACTAAAGTTGCTAGTGATATATATCAAATACCTGTTGAAGAAATTACTAAAAAGCAAAGATCATCAGCTAAAGCAGTTATCTTTGGTATTGTTTATGGTATAAGTAGTTTTGGTCTTATGGATAATTTACATATTACTAAAAAAGAAGCAGATCATTTTATTAATAAATACTATGAACTTTATCCGGAAGTAAAAAACTATATGGATAATACTATAAAAGAAGCTCATGAAAAAGGATTTGTAACAACTTTATTTAATCGTAAAAGAGTAATAGATGAACTTAATAATAAAAATATTATGATTAAAAAAGCCGGTGAAAGAATGGCTATTAATGCACCAATTCAAGGTAGTGCTGCAGATATTATAAAGATGGCTATGATAAAAATAGATAAAATATTTAAAGAAAAAAATCTTAAAAGTAAAATGATCCTGCAAGTTCATGATGAACTTATTTTTGATATCCTCAAAGAAGAACAACCCATAGTCGAAGATATAGTTAAAAATACTATGGAAAATATTGTTAAACTTGATGTTCCTTTAAAGGTAAGTAGTAATTATGGAACTAACTGGTATGAAACAAACTAGTTAAATATTTTAATAAACATACAAGATATTGATGTATGATAGCTAAATAAGGAGGTAATATGCCAGAACTTGCGGAAGTAGAAACAGTTAGAAATGTTTTAAAAAAGAAGGTGTTAAATAAACCTATCAAAAATATTAAAGTTATTTATGAAAAGATAATTGAAAATAAGATAGATGAATTTAAAGAAAAATTAATTAATGATAAATTTATAGATATTAAACGAAAAGGTAAATATTTAATTTTTGAAACTAATAAATATTATTTAATATCTCATCTTCGAATGGAAGGAAAATATTTTTTAAAAGACATTAATGAAAAAATAGAAAAACATGAACATGTAATCTTTTATTTTGATGATTTTACTATGCGTTATCATGATACAAGAAAGTTTGGAAGAATGAAGATTATTAATAAAGATAAGATTAATGATTATTTTAAGAACTTAGGACCAGATGCTAATAGTAATATTGATCCAAATTATTTATATGAAAAAATAAGAAATAAAAGAATTCCTATAAAAACAATCTTACTTGATCAAAGTATTATATCAGGACTTGGTAATATCTATGTTGATGAGGTATTATATCATGCTAAAATTAATCCTTTTAAAAAAGGAGTTGATATTACTTTAAAAAACACTAAAGATATTTTATCTGCATCTAAAAAAGTTTTAGATAATGCAATTAAATATAAAGGAACAACTATTAGAACATATACATCATCTTTAGGTGTAAAAGGAGAATATCAAGATTATTTAATGGTTCATACTAAAGAAAAATGTCTATGTGGTAATGATATTAAGAAAGAAAAAATAGGAGGAAGGATGAGTTATTATTGTCCTAAATGTCAAAAGTAATATGGATAAATATTTTGATAAATACAGTGAATATTTAAAATATGAACTTAATTATTCTTTACTTACTATTAAAGGATATTTTAATCATATAGTAGAGTTTAATAAATATTTAAATAAGCATAATATTGATTATAAAAACTTAACTAAAGAAGATATAATTAACTATTTAAAATATCTTGATAATAAAAAATTATCTAATCGAACAATATCAAATAAGTTAAGTGCTCTTAGAAATTATTTTGATTTTTTACTCGAAGAAAAAGTTATTAAGATAAATATTTTTAAATTAATTAAAAATCCTAAATTAGAAAAAAAACTACCTAATTTTTTATCTTATGAAGAAATAAGAAAAATTTTTGATAGTATTAAATGTAATACTGTTTTAGATTATCGTAATAAACTTATAATAGAACTTTTATATGCCTCTGGATTAAGAGTATCAGAACTTGTTAATATTAAGATATCTGACATATCTTTTAATGAAAGAAAGATTAAAGTGTTAGGAAAAGGTAAAAAAGAAAGAATAACTTTTTATGGAATTCCTTGTGAAAAAGCATTAAATGATTATCTAAAGGTAAGAAACTCTGATAATGAGTATTTAATTTTAAATAAATATAATCAAAAAATAAGTACTAGAGCTATCCAGCAAATAGTTGATAAAATATCTTTAAATGCAGCAATAAACAATAATATATCTCCACATACATTTAGACATACCTTTGCAACTCATCTTCTAAATAATGGAGCAGATATTAAATCAGTCCAAGAATTACTTGGTCACTCATCTTTAGGTACAACAGAAGTATATACTCATATAACAAATGATTATTTAAAAAGTGAGTATTTAAAAAATATGCCAAGAAAATAATTTGTAAAATATGATAATCCATATTATAATTAAATAGTAAAGGAAAATATATATGAGAAACAAAAATAATATAGATAAAGAAAGTTTAAATGAACTTATTCATTTATCTAAAAATTTAATTAAATTTATTTATGTAATGTCAATAATAGGTATTGCTCTTGCAGTTTTATCTGCATTAAATGCGATAAATGCATTTGCTTTTATTAAAGGAATATTAAAAGTATTATCACCTTTATTTATAGGTTTTGTTATTGCTTGGCTTTTTCATCCTCTTCAGAAGAAACTTACTAAGAAAGGAATGAATAAGGCTCTAGCTTCAGTTTTAATTATTTTTTGTCTTGCTTCTATAATCTTTATTTTTGTTTATATATTTGTTCCTGTTTTATCTGTGCAAATAAATGATTTTATTTCATCACTTCCTAAAATATACGAATCAGTTACTAATTTTATTACAAATACTGTTAATAAGATTCATCTTAAAGGTGTTGATATAAAATCACTTCAAGATGGTATTTTAAAATCTATAGAAGAATATATCAAGACTTTTACTTTAAGTCTTCCAAATGGTATTTTATCTTTTGCTAAAAGCTTTTTTGGTACTATTGGTGTAATATTAATTAGTTTTATTATAGCTATTTATATGTTAATAGATTTTGATAATATAACTGATAGATTTTATAAATTATTTCAAATTGATAAAAATAAAGATGTTAAAGAATTAATTCAAAATATTGGTGTTAATGCAAGAAGAGTTGTTAATGGAACACTACTTGTTGCTTTTATGGTTTTTGTTTTTGATACCTTAGGTTTTGCCTTAGCAGGATTAAATTCAGCAGTACTATTTGGTTTTCTATGTGGAGTTACAGATTTAATTCCTTATATTGGGCCATATATTGGTGGAGGAATAGCCGTAATTGTTGCCTTTACTCAATCACCTCTTACAGGAGTAATTGTTTTAATTATTGCAGCTGTTGTTCAGCTGATAGAAAGTTATGTCCTTCAGCCAGTAGTAATGAGTAAAGCAATGGATTTATCACCGGTTGTTATTATAGTGGGCTTACTATTATTTGGTTATTTTGGTGGTATTATTGGTATGATTATTGCAACGCCATGTCTTGCTATTATTAAAGAAATAATAATTTTTATTTATAAGAAAAAGAAAGAATATATAAAAAAAGAAGGTTAGTTAGATTATGCGTAAAATGAGGTAACTAAACTAATTATGTGGTCATTTAATTATAATGATGGAATAGTTACTTGGTCATTTCAGTGGTATATCTTTCCTTTTCAACTTTGTACAATGCCTTTATATATAGCTTTAATATGTTTATTTTTAAAAAAATGTAAATTAAGAGATTATCTTTTATCATTTGTATCTTTATATACATGGATAGCCTCATTAATGGTTATTTTAATGCCAGATTCTTGTTTTACCAATCAAGTTATAATCAATATTAATACAATGTATATTCATTGTTTTGCTTTTGTTTTTGCATCATTTATTATTATTAATGAAGAAGTAAGGTTTAATTTTAAAACAGTTATTCATTCCTTCTTTGTCTTTCTTGTTTTTGTCTTTATTGCTCTTATGTTAAATATCATCGTTTATAAAAGTGGTGTCTTAAATGGGCAAGTCTTTAATATGTTTTATATAAGTCCATATTTTCCTTGCAGCCTGCCTGTATTTAGTCAAATATATGAAGCCGTTCCATATCCAGTATTTTTAATAATATATATCTTATCTTTATTTATTGGATTAATAATAATATATTATTTAATTAAATTAATAAATTCTTGTATTAAAGATTATAATAAGTTATAATAACAAGTGTAAAAAGGAGATTTTATGAGTAAAAATGTACATGAAATAGAAATTAAATTAGAAAAAGAGTGGAAGGAAGCCTTAGATAAAGCTTTTAAGAAAAAAGTAAAAGATACTAAAATTGATGGTTTTAGAAAAGGAAATATTCCAAAAGAAATGTATCTTAAAAGATTTGGTATTGAAAGTCTTTATATGGATGCTGTTGATTTTTCGGTAAATGAAGCATATAAAAAATTACTTGAAAAAGAAAAACTTGTTCCAGCAATAGAACCATCTGTTGATGTAAAAGATATTAAAGAAGATTATATTATTTTTAAATTTAAAGTAATAACAAGACCTGAGGTAAAACTTGGTGAATATAAAAATCTTGGTATAAAATTAGAAAAAGCTAAAGTAACTGATAAAGAAATTAAAGAAGAAATAGAAAAATTACAATTACAAATGGCTGATCTTGTTGTTAAAAAAGGTAAGATTGAAGAAAAAGATATTGCTATAATAGATTTTGAAGGATATGTAGATGGAGAGCTTTTAAAAGAAGCAACTGGAGCTAATTATTCTTTAGAAATTGGTTCTAAACAATTTATACCTGGCTTTGAAGAAGGATTAATCGGTCATAAAAAAGGTGATAAAGTAACTTTAAATCTTAAGTTTCCAGAAGAATATGTTGAAAACTTAAAAGGTAAAGATGTTAGATTTGAAGTAACTATTGTTGAAGTTAAATCTAAAAAAATACCTAAAGTAGATGAAGAATTCTTCAAAGATATGGGTTATAAAGATATTAAAACTCTTGAAGAATTTAAAAAAGAAATTAAAAAGAATCTTGAGGCAAGTAAAAATCATACTCTTGAAGATGAGTATATTGAAAAATGTTTAGATAAAGCTGCAAGTAATATGACAGTAGAAATCAATAAAGAAATTATTGATGAAGAGATTCATCGTATGATAAGTGAATATGATAATAGATTAAAGTCACAAGGACTTTCTATTGAAAAGTA
Source organism: uncultured Mycoplasma sp. (assembly GCA_964345805.1). GTDB lineage: Bacteria > Bacillota_I > Bacilli_A > RF39 > UBA660 > UBA6448. The sequence continues at coordinate 15,897 of CAYFSK010000012.1, read as the reverse complement.
TTATGAAATAACAGGTCAAACTCATGAAGATTTACATAAGCAAATGGATAGTGAAGCAGTAAAAAGAATTAAATATCGTTATTTAATTGAAGAAGTTGCTAAAAAAGAAGATATTAAGTTTACTGATAAAGAAGTAGAAAAGGAAGCAAAGAAAATTGCTGATAATTATGGAATTAGTGTTGATGAATTAATTAAAGCTTATGGATCAATTGATATTGTTAAATATGATATGCAAATGCATAGAGCGCTAGAAATAATTAAAGATAATAAGAAAGAGAAGTAATTCTCTTTTTTTTATGATATACTTTTATTTGAGAGGGTTTAGATTATGGGTAAAGGTAAAAATAAAAGTAGACATAGTAGAATAAAAAGATTAATAGAACTTACTGAAAAACTAACTATTAAAAGAAGTCAAATAGCAGCTAATAAAATTAATAGGGTTTATGCAGAGAAAATAAAAGATTCAAGTTATATTGAACATATCTTTGATGAACTTTTAGATATTGCTTATGTTAATCCTGCATTATCTGATAATTTATTTTCAGCATTATATTCTTATTATAAAGATATTGATTTTGAGGCAAGTGAATTTTATAAAGAAAAATATCTTGAAATTAGTAATGAGGTAAGAGAAGATGAACCTCATCAAAGATAAATTTTAAAGTATTATTAATTTGACAAAAAATTAAAAATTTGATAGACTTATATCGAATTGATGGCACACTATTCTAGTCAATTGATTCGTTAAGAAGACGGGAGTAAAACACCGTTAAAGAGCATATCTGTGAAACCTTTGGTGTTTGCCTTTAATGCCCAATTTTGGGTGAATGCTGAAGATGAGAGTGCTGGATAGGATGTAATGGCATACATTTGATTCCAGTATTCGTGGAGACCTATCTTTGTAATTTAATTACGAACTAGGCTTGAACCTACTTTGCGGGGCAACTTGTGAGTAGAGTAGCTTGTCTTGAGCAATGGCTTTGGGAATAACAATTATGTTATGAAATTACCATTGCAATAGAGAACTATTAACGATGCGTTGGTGAGGAAATCTTCTAGAGTGCATTATGATATAGGATTGCAGTGGGAACTAAGTGGCAATCAAGTCATCATAGGTGAAAACCTATGGATATCTTCTTTAAAGGGGAACCGCAAACTGGTAACGGAATGTAGAAGGTAGAGAAATTCAACTTGACCTAAGTCCCAAAGTTAATTATATCTATAGCCATTAGTTTTTTTTTGGAGTATTATGAAAGAAAATTATAAGTGGAGTTTAACTGTTTTATTATTAGCTTTCTTTATATCTATCGTAATGTCATTTCTTTCAACTAGTTTATTAGAAAGCGTTTCTTTAACAATTGCAATTATTGTAACTTTTATTTTTATTATTGTCGGAATAATTTTTGATATTATTGGTGTTGCCTTTACTGCCGGTGATGTAGTGATTTTTCATTCAATGAGTTCTAGAAAAATTAAAGGCAGTAAAATAGCTGTTAAACTAATAAAAAACTCTCATAAAGTATCAAGTATATGTTGTGATGTAATAGGAGATATATGTGGTATTATTTCTGGTGTTGCCGGAGTTAGTATTATTTCTTTAATAATTAAACTAACATCCTATAATGAAATAGCCGTAACTCTTCTTGTTACTGCACTAATATCATCTCTTACAATAGGTGGTAAAGCTCTTGCTAAAAATTTTGCTATAATTAAAAGTAGATTTGTTATATCTAGTGTATCTAGATTTTTAAGTTTTTTTATAAAGGAGAAATAATGGTAAAAGATGTATTTTTAAGTGATTTTACTAAAGATAAAGGATTTATAGATAAGTTAGGAATTAAAATAAAAAGTATTGATGAAAAAGAAGCATTATTTTATATTAATCTTAAAGAAAAACATTTAAATCCTATGGGTATTGTTCATGGAGGAGTAGTTTATTCTCTTGCTGATACAACAATGGGATCAATTCTTTTTTACAATAAAAATATTTGTGTAACAATAAGTGCTAATATAAATTATTTAAAACCTTGTAAGGGTAAAATAATTTATTGTAAGGCAAAAGAATTAAAGTCAGGTAAAAATATTTCCTTTTATGAAGCAACTATTACAAATGAAGATGGCGATGTTCTTGCTACTTGTAGTGGTTCATATCTAAATATTAACTATAAATTTGATAATAAAGTGTCAAATAATTAGAAATTATTGTTAAATTTTACTTATTTATTGATTAAATTGTGAAAAATACGTGCTTTTTATTGATTTTAAGCTAAATATTTGTTAATCTTAATATGTAAGGTAACTATAAGTTGTTGCTTTATAATTAATTATAGGAGGTAAGAAGATGTCTAAAACTGAATTAGTAGAATTTATTGCTAAAGAAGCTGGTTTAACTAAAGCTGATGCTGCTCGTGCTGTTGATGCTTTCGTTGCTGGTGTAACTCATGGGCTTAAGAAGGATCACAAAGTTGCTCTAGTTGGTTTTGGTACTTTCACAGCTAAGAAAAGAGCTGCAAGAGAAGGAATCAATCCAGCAACTAAAGCACCTATTAAGATTCCTGCAAAAGTTGTTGCATCATTTAAAGCTGGAAGTAAATTAAAAGACGCTTTAAACTAATAAGATAGCTAGATATTAATCTAGCTTTTTTCTTGCCATAAATTTTCGTTATATCTAGCTTTTTTTATTGTTTTTTAGTACAATAAAAGTATGAAAACAAAAATAGGACAGTATGAAATTTTTATTAAAGTTATTTATAAAAATAACCGTAACATTTATTTTAGATTTGATGAGAATCTATTTTTAATAGTTACTTGTCCCAAAAGAACATTTGATGATGATATTATTAAAATAATAGAAAAAAATGAAGATTCTTTAATCAAAATGTATGAGAAAGCTAAAAAAATGCGTGAATATCAAGATGAATTTTGGTATTTAGGTAAAAAATATAATGTTGTATATAAAGAAGATGCTAGTGAAGTTACTTTTAGTGATGATGAGGTAATAGCAAAAGATGATGAAATGCTTGAAAATTATCTTGCTGATAAAAGAACGGAAATATTTTTAAAAGAAGTAGAACTTTGTAAAAAATGTTTTGTTGACTTACCTGATTTTAGAACTCGTTTTCGTAAAATGAAAACAAGATGGGGAGTATGTAATAGAGCTAAAAAAATAATTACTTTAAATACCGAACTTATAAAAAAAGATATTAAGTTGCTTGATTATGTAATTATTCATGAGCTTGCTCATTTTTATGAAGGAAATCATTCTAAAAAGTTTTGGGAAATAGTATCACTTGCATGTCCAGATTATAAAGAAAGAAGAAAGGCGCTTAGAAAATGAAAATAACTAGTTTAAATAATGAAAAAGTTGTCTTTTGGGCAAAATTAAAAATGAAAAAATATCGTGATGTTGAAAATCTTTTTATTGTGGAAAGTGAAAATCTTGTTAGAGAAGCTTTAAATAAAGGTATTGTTACTGAAATTATTACTACTGAAAACTTTGAGCATAAACAAATTCCGACATATAACGTTACACCTGATATTATGAAAAGAATATCTTCTTTGGTAACACCTAGTAAAATAATGGCCGTATGTAAATATATAATGCCAAATGATATTGAAGGAAAAGTATTATTAATTGAAAAGATTCAAGATCCAGGTAATTTAGGTACTATTATAAGAAGTGCTGTTGCTTTTAATTTTAATACAATCATAGTAAGTCCTGATACAGTAGATTATTATAATGATAAAGTAGTTCGTTCATCGGAAGGAATGATATTTAATGTTAATATTATAAAATCAGAACTTTCAGATATGATAGTATTACTTAAAAAAAGAGATTATATTATTATAGGAACTGATGTTGATGCCGGAGAAAAGATTAGAGATTTTAAAAATGTAAAAACAGCTTTTATCATAGGTAATGAAGGAAATGGTATAAGTGATGATATTAAAAGATTATGTGATTATTTTGTTAAAATACCTATGCAAAAAAAATGTGAGAGTCTAAATGCTGCTGTTGCAGCTTCGATTATAATGTATGAGGTATATCATGAATAATAAAATATATATTGGTCATAGCGTATCCTTTTTTGGACTTAAAGGAGAAATAAAAATAGTAAGCACGATTAATCATCTTGATAAAGTATTTAAAGTTGGTAATAATATATTTATTAATGATGAAGAACAAACTATTCATTCATTTAGGATTCATAAAAAAAACATTATTATTTCTTTAAAAGGATATGATGATATTAATTTAATTGATAAGTTTTTAAATCAAGATATTTATATTAATAGAGAAGATGTTATATTATCAGCTGATGAATATTTATATAGTGATTTACTTGATAATGATGTTATTTTTAATAATCAAAAAGTTGGGGTTGTTAAAGAAGTGTTAATAAATAAAGTAGATACTTTAATTAGATTTAATAATATTATTGTACCTCTTAATAATAAGTATTTGGAAAAGATTGACATTAAAAATAAAATAATATATCTTAAAGATATTGGGGAGTTATTGGTATGAAAATTGATATTTTAACTTTATTTCCAGAAATGTTTGATGGCTTTTTATCATCATCAATTATAAAAAGAGCACTTGATAATAACAAGGTAGAAATTAACTTAATTAATTTTAGAAAGTATTCTAAACTTAATAATAATCAAGTTGATGATACTCCTTTTGGAGGAGGATCAGGTATGGTTATTATGTGCGATCCTATAGTAAGTGCTATTAATGATATAAAAAAAGAAAATAGTTATATTATTTTACTTGATCCTAAAGGAAGATTATATAAACAAAAGTATGCAGTTAACTTAAAAAAACATCAACATTTAATTTTAATTTGTGGTCATTATGAGGGTATTGATGAAAGAATAAAAAATTATGTAGATGAAGTTATATCAATTGGAGATTATATCTTAACAGGTGGGGAAGTTCCAGCAATGGTTATTACTGATAGTATTGTAAGATTACTTGATGGAGTTATAACATCATCATCTTTAGAAAATGAATCATTTAATAATAATCTTTTAGATTATCCTGTTTATACTAAACCAAGAGATTATAATGGCTTTAAAGTTCCTGATGTATTATTATCCGGAGATCATCAAAAAATAAAAGAGTTTAATGAAAGTGAAGCATTAAGATTAACTAAAGAAAATAGACCTGATCTTTTGGAGGGGAAAAATGAATAATTATATTTTATCAGTTGATAGTGATGATAAAGAAATAATAACTTTTAGTGTTAAAAATTCATATTCATTTAACCCCAAAAACAGAACTACAAAGGCAATAAATGCTAAACAAATAACTATATATGATAAGGATACTATTGCTGATATATTAAGCAAAAAGTATAGTATTAAACTAAAAAGACTTTTAAAAGTAATTAATAGTATTTTAGCAAGTGAAGATGCAAGTGATGATGATTATATGGCTTGTCTTGATGAGATTGTTAAACTAAGAAATTTATTAATATATAAATATCAAGCTTATTTAAGAAAAGAAGATTATGCAAGATTTGTTGATGAACTAGTTTTTACTGATAACTATTTTAAAAGTGGATATTTAGAAAAATCAAGTGGAAGAAAAAGTAAATAGAGGTATGTATGAGATTTGAGAAATTAAAGCAAGATGCGGATAAAAAAGGTTATGATATTGATGATGTAATGATGCTTACGGAAGATGAACAAGATATAATACTTGGTATTACTCCTGAAGATAGAGAAATAGAGCATATTTTATTAAGGCTTGATGCCCTAGATGTTCAAGAGAAAGACTTAGAAGAAGAAATAAGACTTGATGAAAAAGCAATAAAGGAAGCAGTTAATTATACTATTAGGGCTGAAAGAAGAAGTGATTTAGTTTATGATACAGGACTTCTTCTTAAAGTAAGAAAAGAAAAAGAAGAACTATTGAAAAGACTTAATAGTTTAACTACAATAGTAGATTTAGATGAAGAATTAACCGATGATTTAGAAGAAAAAGTTGAAAGAGGAAGTAGATAAAATGATTATAACAAGAAGTGAACTTAGAAAAAAAGCTATGATTATTTTATATCAAGTTGATATCTGTATTGATAGGAAAATGGAATATGATCTTGATTTTTTAATTAAAGCTAATCTAGAAATTGACAATGAATTTGTTAAAGATCTTGTTTATGGAGTAACTACTCATAAAAATGATTTAGATAAAATTGCTAATAAATATATGAATAATTGGACAATTGACCGAATTGATAAAACTGGAGCAGCAATACTTAGAATTGCTTTATTTGAACTTAAATATACAGATACTCCGGAAATTGTTGTTATTAATGAAGCAATAGAGCTTGCTAAGGAATATAGTGATGATGCAGTAAGAAAAATAATTAATGCTGTTTTAGACAAAGTAATAAAAGAATAATATAAATTTTATTTAAAATATGATAAAATATAGAATATAGGAAGGTTATATGAATCATAATTATTTACACATATCTGAGATAAATGAATATATAAAATCTATAATTGATGGTGATCCTTTTTTAAATAAAGTTTTTTTATGTGGTGAAATATCTAACTTTAAAAATCATACAAGGGGACACTTATATTTTACTTTAAAAGATGATGAGGCAAGAATTAGTGCTGTAATGTTTGAATCAATGGCAAGAAATCTTGGTTTTGTTCCAGAAGATGGAATGAATGTTTTAGTAGAAGGAAGAATCTCTTGTTATAAAGCAACAGGTTCTTATCAAATATATGTAGAAAAAATGGAACTTGATGGTATTGGCAAGCTTTTTATTGAATATGAAAAATTAAAGAAAAAATTAGAAAAAGAAGGTTTATTTAATCAAGAACATAAAAAGCCTATTCCTAAATTCCCAAGTAAAATAGGAGTTATAACAGCACCAACTGGAGCAGCGGTTAAAGATATTATGTCAACTATTAAAAGGCGTTATCCTATTTGTGAAGTAATACTCTTTCCAGCACTAGTACAAGGAAATAATGCTAAAGAAGATATTGTTCGTCAGTTAAAAAGAGCTGATGAATATGGTTTTGATACTATTATTTTAGGAAGAGGTGGAGGGTCTATTGAAGATCTTTGGGCTTTTAATGAAGAGATTGTTGCAAGAGCAATCTATGATGCAAAAACACCTATTATAAGTGGAGTTGGTCATGAAATAGATTTTACGATATCTGATTTTGTTGCCGATCTTAGAGCACCAACCCCAACTGGAGCAGCAGAAATGGCTGTACCAACTATTATGGATGTTACAACCCTTATTGATAACTTTGTTATTAGGGCTAATAAAAATATAAAAAATATGGTAAATCAAAAATTTATTATGCTTGAAAGATTTAAAAGATCTTATATTTTAAAAAATCCTCTTAGTATGTATGAGGTAAAAGAACAAAAACTTGATATTTTAATAGAAAGTTTAAATAAGAATATTAAAACTATCTTTACTTTAAAAGAAAACAATTATAATTTAATTACTCAAAGTTATATTTTAAAAAATCCACTTAGTTTAATTGATAATAAAACTATTAAATTTGATTTACTTTTAAAATCAATTAAGCTATTAAATCCTCTTGGAGTACTTGAAAAAGGATATTCTATTGTAACAAGTAATGATAAAGTAATAAAAGATATAAAAGGAATTAAAAAAGATAGTTTAATTGATATAAAACTTCATAAAGGAAGTATTAAAGCAAAAGTAACGGAGGTAAATAAATGAAAGAAAAAACTTTTGAAAGTGCTTTAGAAAAGCTAGAAGAAATTGTAAAAGAATTAGAAAAAGGTGATGTTGATTTAGATAATGCTATTAAAAAATATACTGAAGCAATGAGTCTTGCTAAATTTTGTTCAGATAAATTAAAAACAGCAACTGATAAAATTAATAAAATTATAACTGATTCAGGAGAAATAAAAGAATTTAAAACAGAAGAATAATAGATATCATATCTATTATCTCTTTTTATATATGGTATAATGTTAGGGAGGTTTTGTAATGAACGGAAAAAATATAAAAATTATTGATTTACATGATGATGAAATAGGTTATACATCATTAAAAAATGCAAGTAATTTATTAAAAAATAATAAAGGATATTTTGTTGATGAAAAAATTTTTTGTCTTAATAATGTACCTAAGAAAAAAGGAAAAAGTTTTAAAGAATTTTTACCTAAAATAACTATTCCTAAATATACTTTATCCGAAGAATTAATTAATGCTATATCTCATGGAATAGGTGCTTTTTTTTCAATTGTATTACTTGTTTTATGTATTATTAAATCTAAAAATGCCTATGCTGTTGTATCTAGTGTTATATATGGATTAACATCACTTATACTTTATTTAAATTCTTGCTTATATCATTCATTTAAAGTTAATAAAGCTAAAAAAGTATATCGTATAATTGATCACTGTAGCATTTATCTACTTATTGCTGGAACATATACACCATATGCATTAGTTGCTTTAAGAGAATATAATCCGGTTATGGGCTGGAGTTTATTTGCAGTAATATGGATATGTGCTATTATAGGTTTAATTATAACAGCAGTTGATATGATTAAATTTAAAACATTGGGTATGATTTTATATTTAGTTATGGGCTGGATGATTATCTTTAATTTTAAAGGTGTTGTTAATGCTATACATCCTGAATCACTTAAATTAATGCTTGCTGCTGGTATTATCTATACTGCTGGTACTATCTTTTATGGTTTAGGAAGAAAAATTAAATATATGCATGGAATATTTCATTTATTTGTTCTTGCTGCATCAGCACTATTTTTCTTCAGCATTTATTTATATGTTTTATAAAAAGATTTATTTTAATATTAAATAAATTATATTATAATGATAAATAAGGATATTATATGAAGTCATTTATTAAGAAATTTATTATTTATTTTATAACAAATATTTTTCTTTTGATAATATTTTTGTTTGGTGTTGTTATAATAATTGAGTTTGGGCCATCAAAGACTGCTCGTAATTTATTTATAAATTCTGCGATGGAATCAAGTGCTGGTAAGTTTTTAGTAACTTTATTTTTTTCCAAAGAAGATATAAAAAAAATTAGAAAAGAAAACTCTGTTGAAAAAATAAAAGAAGTAACTGATGCTAGTTTAATTTCTTTAGATGAAGTAACTGATGAGATAAAAATAGAAAAAGTAAGTGGTTCAACATATCATGGTTTTATGGCACTTGTTTCTGATCCATCAAGAGTATTTGTTGGAACAAGTGGTAAATATGGAAAAAATTATAAAGGTCTTACTGTTGCCCAAATGGCTCAAAAATATAATGCCATTTTAGCTATAAACGGTGGTGGCTTTGAAGATGCAGGAGGAGTAGGTAATGGGGGAACTCCCGATGGTATAGTTATCGAAGATGGTAATCTTTCTTGGGGTAACTTAAATACAAAATATGAACTAATTGGTTTTGATAAAGATAATAAATTAATTTTAGGTAATATGACTGGAAAAGAAGCATTAGAAAAAAATGTTAGAAGCGCTCTTTCCTTTGGTCCATTTTTAATTGTTAATGGAACACCTGCTGTTATAAAGGGAACAGGTAGTGGACTTAACCCAAGAACGGCTATTGGACAAAGAAAAGATGGAACAGTCTTACTTTTAGTTATTGATGGAAGATCAGCAAGTTCCCTTGGTGCTAGTTTTGAAGATTTAATCAATATTTTTATTAAATATGAAGCTATAAATGCCGCTAATCTTGATGGAGGCTCATCAACTTTAATGTATTATCAAGATAAATATATAAATAATTGTGCATCTTTATATGGTCCTAGAAATATGCCAACAAGTATTATTGTGAGGTAAAAGTGAAAAAAAGATTTAGAAAAAATTATTATCGCTTTCTTATTATTTCTTTTATAATAATGTTTATTATATATACTATTTTATGGCTTTTTTTATATAAGTTTGAAGCATATCAACCTAAAAATATAGCCATATCTTTTGTAAAAGAATTTAATAAAAAAGATTATAAAACGATTAATAAATATTTAACTTATAATAAAAATGAATTTGTAAATAAAGATAGTATTAATGAATATTTAAGTAAAAATATAAATAAAAAAATAAGTTTTGATAAAAAAATAGGTGAGTATCAAGATAATCAGCCAGTATATAGTATTACTTTATCTAATGAAAAAATAGGTGTTATTTATTTAAAGAAACAAAAAAAGAAAGGACTTTTTAATTTAACTAAATGGGAAATAGATAAAATAACAGGTTTTATACCTAAAAGAAATGATATTACCATATTTACTTATGGTGATCATGATTTATATTTAAATAATATAAAAGTAGATAAAAGTAATATAGTAGATAATAATTATTTAACTGAAGAATTAAAGGAAGTAACTAAATATATAAATTTAGATGGTTTAAAAAAATATGAAATAAAAGATGTTTTTGTTAATAATCTTTCTTTAGAAGGATATAAATATTATCAAAATGAAAATGAATATATCTTTTATAATGAAGATATTAGTTTACTTAATGAAGAAAAATATTTATTAAAGGAAATAAGTGAAATATATACAAGATATGTTGTTAATGAAATAGGTTTTAATAACTTTTCATCATACTTAATAAATGGTAGTAAAACATATAATTTTATGAAAGATGTTGCTAAGACAAATATTTGGTCTGGAAATCATAGTCCAACTATTTTTTCAAATTTCGAATATATAAATATGCATAAATATTCATCAAATGCTTATAGTATAACTATTAAATATGATTATGAATTTAATGTAGGAAATAATAAAAGAGAATTTTCCTCTAAAATAGACCTTTATATGATAAAAATAAATAACGTATGGAAAGTTGCTTTACTTAAAATCACATAAATGATTGCTAAAATAAAAAAACTTTATTATAATTATAATGGCAGGAGTTTATATGATACTTAGTTCAATGACACAAAGCGAAATTGATAGCTTATTTGGTATGTTCCTAGGAATAGGGCTATTTATAATGTTTATAGTAGCAATTATTGGAATATTCTTTATCATTGTTAATTGGAAATTATTTAAAAAAGCTGGTTATAATGGTTGGGAAGCTATAGTACCTGTTTATAATGGATATATTTTATGTAAAATACTTGGCATTAATTTCTGGATTTTCATGTTGGGTATCCCATTAGGATTAGGATTTGTAGGTGGTTTTCTTAGTGCTTTTTCTGAAGGTTTAGGAGCGCTGTTTGATTTACTTACTTTTGGATATTCAATCTTTATTGGTATTTGGACATCTCTAAGATATGCTAAAGCATTTGGTAAAGATGGTGGATTCGCTGTTGGTATTATGTTATTACCAATCGTTTTCTTACCAATATTAGCATTTGGTGATGCACAATATGTTGGTGTTCCAAGGGGTGATACACCAAAT
>CAYFSK010000012.1:2048-4390 GCA_964345805.1 uncultured Mycoplasma sp. | reverse complement strand
ATACACCAAATGTTCCACCAAACAATCCAGTAGACTATACAACTAATGTTCAACCAACAAGTCCAAATGTTCAACCGACTGGTCCAAGTGTTCAACCAACAAACCCAAATGTTCCACAAAATGATCAAAACGTTCCACCAAATGGTCCAATCAATTTATAAAAAAATGTGAATAAAACACATTTTTTTGTTGATATTTAGTATTATATGTAATATAATTAATAGGAAGTTTTTACTTGGTTTGGATTTTTCCTTAGTTCCTAACTCAGTTTAAACCGATTAATAATATAAGGAGGATTTTTTATGGCGATTTCTAAAGAAGAAAAAGCAAAAATTGTAAAAGAATTTGCTAAGAATGAAAAAGATTGTGGTTCAGCAGAAGTTCAAATAGCTATTTTAACTAAAGAGATAAATGAACTTACTAAACACTTGCAAGAACATACTCATGATCATCATTCTAATCGTGGACTTTTAATTAAAGTTGGTAAAAGAAAAAAATTACTAGAATATTTAAAAAACAATGATGTTAAAAGTTACCGTAATGTAATTAAAAAATTAGATTTAAGAAAATAAAAATATAGGCACTTTAAAATTTTTAGTGTCTTTTTTTGTTAAAAAGAGAAAAGGAGAAAAATGAAAAACGAATTTAATTTAGACTTTTTAGGAAGAAAGTTTACTATTGAAACTGGTATGCTTGCTAAACAAACAAATGGATCAGTTTTAGTTAGATACGGAGATACTGTTGTACTTTCTGTATGTGTTATGGGAAAAACACCTGTATCACAAGATTTCTTTCCTCTGCAAGTTTTATATCAAGAAAAATTATATTCAGTAGGAAAAATACCTGGTGGATTTATTAAAAGAGAAGGAAGACCTACTGCTGCTGCAACTCTTGCAGCAAGATTAATAGATAGACCCATCAGACCAATGTTTGATGAAAACTTAAGAAATGAAATTCAAGTTGTTAATACTGTTTTGTCTGTTGATCAAGATAATTCACCAGAAATGGCAGCAATGCTTGGTTCATCACTTTGTTTAGGTATATCTGATATACCATTTGATGGACCTGTAGCAGGAGTAATAGTTGGAATGGATGATGAAGGTAACTTTATTATTAATCCAACTACAAAAGAAGCTGAAAATAGTCCTCTTAATCTTACTGTTGCTGGAACAAAAGATGCTATATGTATGGTTGAATCAAGTAGTAAAGAAGTATCTGAAAAAGTTATGCTTGATGCTTTAATGTTTGCTCATGATAATATTAAAACTTTATGTGAATTTCAAGATAATATTATTAAAGAAGTAGGTCAAGAAAAAGTTGTTTTAGAGCCTGCTGTTATTGATAAAGAAGTATTAAAAGATGTAAAAGATTATGCAACAAAAGATATGATTAAGGCAATTTTAATAAAGAAGAAACTTGAAAAATATGCTGCTATTGATGAGGTAAAAGCAAATACTATTGCTCATTTTCAAGAAATTTATGAAGGAAGAGAAGACTTTGATAAATTAATTAAAGATGTAACAAGAACTGTTGATCAAATAGAGGCAGATGAGGTAAGAAACCTTATTATTGATAAACATATAAGACCTGATGGAAGGAAAATGGATGAAATAAGACCTCTTTATTCTGAGGTAGATATCCTTCCAAGAACTCATGGTTCAGGATTATTTTCAAGAGGAGAAACTCAAGTTCTTGCAACAACTACTTTAGGACCTTTATCTGATCATCAAATACTTGATGGACTTGGTATTGAAGATACAAAAAGATTTATGCTTCATTATAACTTTCCTAACTTTAGTGTAGGTGAAATAGGAAGATACGGATCTCCGGGTAGAAGAGAAATAGGTCATGGAGCTCTTGGAGAAAGAGCCCTTGCTCAAGTTATTCCTTCTGAAGATGAGTTTCCATATACAATTAGAGTTGTATCTGAAGTTCTTGAATCAAATGGTTCATCATCTCAAGCAACTATTTGTTCTGGTTGTCTTTCTTTAATGGCAGCAGGTGTTCCTATTAAAGCTCCAGTTGCTGGTATTGCTATGGGTTTAATGTCAAATGGTAAGAAACACACTATTTTAACAGATATCCAAGGACTTGAAGATCATATGGGTGATATGGACTTTAAAGTAGCAGGAACTCGTGAAGGTATTACAGCCCTGCAAATGGATATTAAAATAAAAGGTGTTACCAAAGCTATTTTAAAAGAAGCTTTAGCTCAAGCTAAAAAAGGAAGAATAGAAATTCTTGATGTTATGGAACAAGCTATTAAAGAACCTAGAAAAGAACTTTCTAAATATGCACCAAAAGTTGAAATATTTATGATTAACCCTGAAAAAATAAAAGAT
>CAYFSK010000012.1:0-2038 GCA_964345805.1 uncultured Mycoplasma sp. | reverse complement strand
TTATTGGTAAGGGTGGAGAAATGATTACTAAAATTATTTTAGAATCATCAAATGTTACATCAGTAAATGATAAAGATGCATGTAAAATTGATATTGATGATGATGGTAAAGTAATTATTTATCATATCGATAAAGAAGTAATAGATAAAGCAAGTCAAATGATAAAAGATATTACTAGAGAAGTTGAAGAAAATGTTGTATATACAGGAAAAGTAGTTAAAGTTGAAGACTTTGGTTGTTTTGTAGAATTATGGCCTGGATGTGAAGGACTTGTTCATGTTTCACAACTTGATCATAAGAGAGTTGAAAAGCCATCTGATATGGTTAAAGTAGGAGATGAGTTAATTGTTAAATCTCTTGGTTATGATAATAAAGGAAGATTAAATTTATCAAGAAAAGAAGCTCTTCCTAAATCAAAAGATGATTTTAAAAAAGAAGATACTGAAGATAAGCCAAAGAAAAAAGGTTTTTTTAGAAAAGTTAAAGAAGAAAAAAAGGATAATTAATTTTTATCCTTTTATTTTGTCTATAAGATCTAAGTATTTATTTTTAATTTTCTTTAGTTCTTCTTCATTTTGTTTTTCAAATCTAACGGTTAAATTTGGTCCAGTATTACTTTTTCTAATTAACATAAAGCCATCAGGAAAATCAACTCTAACTCCATCAATATCATTATATTTAATTTCTTTATTATCTAAATGTTTTTTAACCTCATCTATAATATATTCTTTTTTAGATTCTTCTACCGGTATTTTTATTTCTGGAGTACTATAATATTTTGGCATTTTTTCTACTTCCTTAGCAATCGATATATTTTTTTTAGACATTAGTTCTACCATTCGAAGTCCTGCATATATACCATCATCAAAACCAGGCCATTTATCTAAAAACCAAAGATGTCCTGAAAACTCACCACCAAAATCATATTTATCTAGATTAATTTTACTATTCATATAAGAACTACCAGTACGATATATTTCAAGTGGTAAATTTAATCTTTTCATTTCATCAATTAAAGCTTTAGAACATTTAACATCCATAATAGCTTTTTTATCTTTAAAATTTTGATGTAAATATTTATAAAAAACAATCATAATTTTATCAATTTCAACTAACTTACCATTTTCATCAACAAAACCAGCTCGATCAGCATCTCCATCAATTCCAACGCCAAAATCATAGCCAAGAGATTTAACTGTATTACCAAGTTCTATCATATTTTCTTTAACACAAGGATCTGGATGATGATTAGGAAAATTGCCATCAGATACTTCATTAATGAGTTTATATTCAATTTCTGGAAATAAATCTAACACTTTTTTAACGATAACTGAACCAGTTCCATTTCCAGTATCAAAAACAACTTTTATTTTTCTATTTCCTAAAGAGATACTATTTTTAATTAAATCTAAGTAATATTTTTCACAAGATATTTTTTCATAACTTCCTTCTTTATAAGTAAAATTACCTGCAAATGTAAAATCTCTAAAATCTTCAATCATTTTCCCATAAGCATTTCCTATCATATCAAAAGATATTTTAAACCCATTATATTCTTTAGGGTTATGAGAAGCAGTTATCATAATACCATTTTCAATATTTAAATATTTTTTCATAGCATAATACATCGGGGTTGTACATAATCCTAAATCTATTATATGAGCTCCACACTTAAGTAAACCTTTTACCAAATTATCACTTATATTATCAGAGGATAATCTATTATCATGGCCAATAATTACTTTTTTATTTTTAATATAACTTGCAAATGACATACCAATAGTATATGAAACTTCTTCATTAATATCAGTTGGAACAATTCCTCTTAAATCATATTCTCTAAACATTTCTTTATTCATATTATCACCACTATAATTGTATCAAATAAAATCTTTTTATTGAATAGTAAAATTATAAATGTTATTATTATAATAGGTGATAATATGAAGAAGTATAGAGTATTAATATTTGTAGTAGTAGCAATTGGTTTAATTTCTTTAAGCATGCTTTTATATAAAACATCATATTCTTATTTTAT
>CAYFSK010000011.1:15982-24589 GCA_964345805.1 uncultured Mycoplasma sp. | reverse complement strand
AAGAAAGAATTAAATAAAGGAGTTAATATTGAATAGAATAATGATAAAAATTTGATACCTTTTTAGATACCTTCAGCTAGGATTCCCGAGTGCTTTCAGAAGCCAAAAAGGGCAAAAAAGGGATACCAAACGCCCTCAAAAGCCTGAAAGTGATACCAAAAGCTATGAATCTTTTCGCCATGTGGCTCAGGGAAGAAATATAAACAGTGTTGTGGCAAGTAGTTTATTTATAAGGGTTTGCGAGAATCTTGACCACGTAAAAAATACTATTAGTCCACATTTTGTCCACGTAATATATAAAATTAGTAATATTTATAATATAGATAATACTATAATACAGAGTGCTAAATGCTTGTAATATTAACGAAAAATACATAATACTATATGTACTAAAAACAAATAAAAAACGCACAAATTACGGCATAAAGAACATGGATATAATCTAAATAATTTTTAAAAAAATTACAATATAAAAACTTATCATTTGGAGAACAAGCATAAAGCTCAATAGTGTACTTTTTTTTATTAATTTCTAGTATCATTTTAGTTACTTATAGTTATATACTATTTTTTAATTAATAGTGCTGGGATATTTTGTGATAATACAGGTAATGAAAAACGGCTTCTTCTTGGGTAGTCTAGATTATCACCGCAAGCACTATGTCCCATATTGCGTCTTGGAGTATCTCCACAGGCACTATGTCCAGTATTACGCTCTTGACTTGAAGCTTCTCCACAAGCACTGTGTCCAGCCATTTTATATATTCCGACAAAATCATTATTAAGTTCATATCCAAAACGGGTTAAATGTTCATTGATAGTTTTAGCAACATTTGGTTTTGCAAAAAACATTGGTACTGAATTTTGAATTCTTAATAATTGTTCAATTGGATTATTTGATCTTTCAAAAACTTTTTTCAGAAAAACTTATAAAAAGTTAAAAAATTTGATATAATAATATTGATTAGAAACGTTATGTCTAATATCAATGAGTAGCTTTAATGCGTAAGTCCAATTGTATATTAACTTACGTGTTTTATTATAGGAGGTAAAAATGTTTAAAGAAAATGATTATTTAGTTTATAAAAGGGATATTTGTAAAGTAGTAGGTTTAAAAAAACATAGAAAAACAGGAGAAGATTATTATGTTCTAGCTCCACTTGGTGATGCTTCACTAATAATAAAAGTTCCAGCAGATAATAAATTAGGCTTTATAAGAAAAGTTTTAAGTAAAAGTGAAGCAGAAAAATTAATATTAAGCATTCCTGAAATTAGTGAACTTGATAACATGGAAGATCGTTTCATTGAAAAAACTTATAAAAAACTGCTTTATAGTGGAACTCATGAAGATTTAATAGTAATAATTAAAACAACATTTCTTAGAAATCAAAATAGACTAGAAAATAATAAAAAGGCCGGGGATAAAGATACAAAATATTTTAAATTAGCTGAAAAATACTTGTATAATGAGTTATCAGTTTCACTTGGTAAAAGTTATGATGAAACAAAAGAATACGTACTTGATAAAGTTCAGAAACTGAAAAACAAATGAAAAAAATATTAGAAAAAAGTATTAAAGAATTAAAGTTATTAAATAAGAATGCAAGTTTACTAACACTTACATATTTAGGTGCACAAATAGTATTAATAGGTTATAATGTAATGGGAGTTGCTAAAGCAGCTTTATAATCAGCTACAAGATATCTAAGTGAAAATCTAGGTAGAGAAGGAATAAGAGTAAACGCACTTTCGGCAGGGCCAATTAATACACTTTCAGCAAGAGGAATAAAAAATTTCAACACAATGTTAGATATTGTGGAACAAAAAGCTCCATTACATAAAAATGTAACTATAGAGCAAGTTGGAAATGTTGCGGCATTCTTATTAAGTGATTTATCGGATGCAATAACTGGTCAGATAATCTATGCTGATAATGGATATAATATAATAGGAGAGTAGAATGAAAGAATATTTTGATTTAAAAGAAAATGTTGCTGTAATAACAGGAGCATCATCAGGATTAGGCTTGCAAATGGCACATGCACTAGCAAAGTGTGGTGCAAATATAGTATTGCTTGCAAGAAGAGAAGAAATGATTAAGGAAAATGCAAGTGAACTAGAAAAATTATATGGTGTAAAAACACTTGCTGTAAAGTGTGATATTACATCTACAGAAGATGTGCAAAATGCAGTTAGTAAGACAATTAAGACTTTTGGTAAAGTAGATATTTTAGTAAATAATGCTGGAACTGGTCATGTTGGAAACGCTGAAAAAATAACTGACGAGCAATTTGAAAAAGAAGTAAGTGTTGATTTAACAGGTACATTTAAATGTGCTAGAGAATTTGGCAAAGAAATGATAAAAGCTAAATATGGAAGAATTATCAACATAGCATCAATGTATGGTTTAGTTGGTAATATGGTTCCTGGAGCTGAGGCTGCGCCATACCACGCTGCTAAAGGTGGTGTTGTTAATTTAACTAGAGCTCTTGCAGCAGAATGGGGTAAACATGGTGTAACAGTAAATGCTATTTGTCCAGGTTATTTTGAAACTCCACTTACTCAAGCAACACTTGAAACTAAAGAATTTCAAGCATATGCTAAAAGCACAATTCCTGTAGGAAGATACGGATACGAAGGAGAACTTGATACAACAATATTATTCTTATCAAGTAAAAATAGTACATATGTAAATGGTGTAAATCTGCCAGTTGATGGTGGATATACATGTATATAAAGTAGGCGATAAAATGAAAGAACTATTTAAAAATCGTTAATAAACATAAAATTGTTATTGGAATGTACTTTATAATATTTTTAGTGGTAATCTTAGGAATTGCTTAAAGTGCTAAAAAAGAAGGCGAGAAATTTGAAGCATATAAACCAGTAATGTATTTTAAAAATGAAAGTAATTCATTAAAAGCTAAAAATCTCGAAGAAGTTTTAAACGAACATACAGTATTTAATAAAGAAGTAACCGATAAAACTGCTTTTGATGAACTTAATTATCAAACAATTTCTGCAATTGTAATAATCCCTGAAAACTTTAATGATGAAAAAGAAGTAAAATTAAAAATATCTCCAAAAAGTGCAGCAGGTTTTTTAGTATCACAAACTATAGATAATTATTTAAATAAAGTTATAGCTTATGAAAAAGCAGGCTTTGGCGAAAAAGAAGCTTTAAATTTAGCTAAAGAGGATATAAAAAAGGAAGTAAGTGTTAGATATTTGCAAGAACAAAAGAAAAGTGATTATGGTATTCAGTATTATTTTAATATGATTAACTATACTATAATGGCGCAAGTAATACTTGTAGTAACTATGCTTATGTCAACATTTAATAAAAAACAAATATCTGATAGAAATAATGTATCACCAGTAACTAAATCAAGATTTACTTTTGAACTTATTACTGGGCATTTAGTTGTATCCTTTTTAATTTGGCTTTCATATGTTTTAATTTTTATATTTATGTGGAAAGAAGCTTTAGTATTAAAGTCATCTTATCTTATGATGGCTAATAGTTTAATATTTACATTTGTTATAAACGCTCTTGCTATGTTTCTTTCAAATCTACTTAAAAGTGATGGGGTAATTCAAGGAGTAATGAATGCTCTTTCTTTAGGATCATCTTTCTTATCAGGTGCCTTTGTTCCTCAGGAATTTCTTAGTAAGGAGGTTGTAAATATAAGTAAAATATTTCCTTCATACTATTATATAAGAAATAATAATTTACTAGCAACTGATTTAGGTAATAGTGAAATATTTAGAAACACTATTATTATGTTAGTTTTTATGATAGGATTTATTGTATTAAATATTGTAATAAGACATAGAAAGAAAAACACTAATACATAATGTTAATTTGAGGTGATAATAATGAATAAAAAAGATATACTAGATTTAAATATTTTTATGAAGTAGCAAAAATATCGAAAATAAATCAATTTTAAGAAATTCATATTATAAGCAATAAAATGAATGAAATAATATTAAATATTATCAAACTAAATACTAATTTATTTGGTAATAATCCTATAATAAAAAAAATTAACATTGGATTTACCAATACTTTATATGATGTAAATAATAAGTATATAGTTAAAATATGTACCGATATAAATAATGAAAAAGCATTTAAAAATGAAATAAATTTTTATAATTTAAATAAAAATAATGATTTAATACCACGGTTATATTTATCAAGTATTAATAAAAAAGATATTCCAAATTTTTATGAAAGAATGGCAATATATGATATTGTATATTATCTTGAATTATTAATAGAATATCCTAAAATAAGTGAATTAAAAAATGATGTAC
Organism: uncultured Mycoplasma sp.; assembly: GCA_964345805.1. Classification (GTDB taxonomy): domain Bacteria; phylum Bacillota_I; class Bacilli_A; order RF39; family UBA660; genus UBA6448. Next base: position 20,266 of record CAYFSK010000011.1, on the reverse strand, counting down.
TTGATGCTGTCAAACTAATTTTATCAAATAAATAATATGAAAAGTTAGGTTTTATAAAAAATGGTGAAACACAGTTTCATTATCAAATGATTAAGCCTAAAAATAATTAAAGTCGAATAAAATCGACTTTTAATATGCTAAAATAGATATAAATTATTTCCTCAACTAATGGTTCGTGTTTATTTTTAAAAAATAGCAATATATTATAGCTATAAAGGAGGCCACATGGATTTAATTAAGATAGGTAAATTTATTAGTTCTAAAAGAAAAGAAAAAAATATTACTCAAGAGAAGCTTGCCGAAAAATTAAATATCTCAGATAGAGCTGTTTCAAAGTGGGAAAATGGTATTTGCTTACCTGATGCAGGAAATATAAGAATTCTTTGTGAACTACTAGATGTTACTATTAATGATTTATTTAGTGGAGAAATAGTTGATATGAAAGATAATGAAAAGAAGCTTGAAGAAAATTTGTTAGAAATGACTAAATTAAAAGAGGAAAGGGATAAACAATTATTAAGATTGGAAATAATAATTGGTTTAATAGTTACAATATCATTTTTAACATTAATGTTTATTAGCTCTTTTATAAAAATGGATGCATGGATTAGAATATTGTTGATTTTAATCGGCTTTATTATATTTATAATTGGTATTAGTTATGCAATTGAAATTGAACAAAAAGTAGGATATTATGAATGTCAGAAATGTTATCACAAATATATACCGACATATCAAAGAGTATTATGGGCCATGCATATTGGAAGAACAAGATATATGAAATGTCCTAAATGTAAAAAGCATTCTTGGAATAAAAAAGTTTTATCAAAAAATGATAATTAATATTATGTAAAGTAGCTTTTAAATATTAATAAGACTTGTAGAAATATGATATTCTTTATATATAGTTACTATCTATAGGAGATGTTATGACAAATAAATTTGTAAGAGTAATGGATAAAGATATATCTAATGCAAGCGGTAAAAAGTTTAAAGTAGTAGAAGTTAATATAAGTGATGAGTGGGATTCAAATGCAACGACTTTAGATACCATAAAGGGAATAAATTTTTCTACTGAAGAAAGTATTATAAGATGGCTTAGAAGAGGAGATACTTTATATGATGTAATACTGCCACCTGATGCACAAGTTATTAAAGTTCCAGGGACATTTACTCCAGATGGACTATATCGAACCAATAAAATAATTGTTGAAAATCCAAGACCCTTAACCGAAAAATTAGTTATTGAATTATATGAAAAATCTAATATTCCAGAAAAGACCTATCATGATGTTTTAGCAATTCTTGCTATTAGAAAATATGATAATGTATGTAAAAAACTAATCAAAGATAAAGTTAATAAAGATACCATTGATGAATTTTTAAAAGATTATATTTCTTTTGAAGAAGATATTAAAGATGGCAATTATGGAAATTATTTTAAGATCAGAAAAGAATTAGAAAAGATAAAAATTAAACATTCTAAAAATAATTTTGTTAGGGTAATGGACGGATTAAAATCAAATGCCGGTGGTTTTGAATATAAATTAGATAAAATAAATATTGCAAAGATATGGAATCCAAAAGAAAAGGAACCTGATAAAATGGGTGGTTTTAATTTTGGTACAACTGATAAAATATTAAGATGGTTACATAGAGGAGATACAATTTATGATGTTAGTATTCCAAAAGATGCAGAAATAATACTGTGTGATTTAGAAAAAGGCATATATCGAGCAAATAAAATAATTGTCTCTAATCCAAGAAAAATAACTGATGAAATGGTCATTAATTTATATGAAAAAAGTAATTTATCAAATAAAATACTTGCAGAGTGTTTAGTAACGCTTCTATGGAAGAATAGAAAAGAGATAAGTAAATATATTATTAAAGATAGAGTTAATAAAGACAATATAAATGAAATAATATCTGAATTTGAAAAGTATGCAGGAGAAGATAACTTAACATCAAAATCCGGTAATGAAATATATACTATTTTAAAGAAAATAAAAGGTGATATAAATGCAAAAGTATAAAAAAATGCGAGAATATTCTCATGAAGAATTTGTTAATTTAGTATCAAGTTTAAATGAAGAAGAATTACTAGATTTAAGTGCTAATTATGGAGGATATCCTGTTTTATTTAGGATGGCTCTTGATGAAAGAATAAAACATATTCCCTTTATTCAAACTGGTGCTGCAATAATCATTAGGAATGAAAAAGGACAAATTTTATTACAAGAAAGAACTGATAGAAATAAATGGGGACTTCCTGGAGGGTGTCAGGATTTAGGAGAAGATTTAAGACAAACAGCAGTAAGAGAAGCATATGAAGAAACAGGTATAAAACTTGATATAAATGATATAAAATTAATTGATACTTTATCTGGCAAAACAAGAAAAAACAGCTATCCAAGTGGAGATATTGTTTATAATAATACATCCCTTTATTTAGCAGATATTTCTAATATTGATAAAAATTTTTTAAAAGGTGATTCAGAGACAAAGAGATTAAGATTCTTTTTTACTGATAGTTTACCAGAAAATTTAATGGATGAAGATCTTATAAAGTCATATTTAGATTATATTTCTAAAAAAAATGACAAATAAATGTATAAGGAAAGATATCTTTCCTTTTTATATGTTATATTTATTATGTAGGGTGGTTTTATGAAAATAGATGATTTAGAAAAGTATTGCGTTTATCTTGGGATCAAAATACTTGCTCGCCAGGTTTAAAAGATAAATGGAATGAAGGAAATCCTTCTTTAGGACAGTGTGCAATAACTGCACTGATAGTAAATGATTTTTTTTGTGGAAAGATTATGAGATATATGGCATCAACGGGAAATCACTATTATAATTTAATTGATGAAAAAATCATTGACTTAACAGTAGAACAATTTTCTAGGGAAACTCCTTTGTATGAACAAGGTTAAGAAAGAACAAGAGAATATTTACTTGAAAATGAAGATACTAAAAAAAGATATGAAATGCTTTTAAACAATTTAAAAATTTCTTTAGAAAATATTATAGAAAAAAAATATAAATTAGTTAATGGAAATGGCCAAACTTATTTAAGTAGTGTTCCTGGGACTTTAGCTGGAAATAAGCGTTTAAAAATATATGGAGAACTAAATTGTTCTTCAGCGAATAGATGGATAGAAAAAGGAGGATATGTACAAAACAGAGTCTTTTTTGCAGATGAAAAGACAGCAATTGATGCTGGATATCGTCCTTGTGGAGTTTGCATGAAAGAAAAATATAAGGAGTGGAAAGAGGCTCAGAGAGTAAGAAAAAATGAAAGAAAAAAGTAAAATACAGTCATTAAATGAAATTATTAAAAGTTCTAAATATTTAGTTTTCTTTGGTGGAGCAGGAGTTTCAACAGATAGTGGGATCAAAGATTTTCGTGGAAAAGATGGTCTTTATAAAGAAAAGTTTGCTATGCCAGCAGAATATTATTTAAGCTCTAATTGTTTTTATAACGATATAGAAGTATTTTATGATTTTTATAAAAACAAAATGAATTGTCTTAATATAAAACCTAATATTGTTCATAAGTATTTAGCAAAGTTAGAAAAAGAAGGTATTTTAAAAGGTATTATAACTCAAAACATTGATGGATTGCATCAAAAAGCTGGAAGTAAAAAAGTTTATGAAATTCATGGAACAATATACAGTAATCATTGCACAAAATGTAATAAAAAATATTCTGCTGATTTTGTTTTTAATAGTAAAGAAGTTCCTAAATGCACTTGTGGAAAAATAATTAAACCAGATGTTGTTTTATATGGGGAAAGTTTAAATGAATCATTTAATAAAGCTATTTCTTTAGTTGAAAAAGCAGATACATTAATAGTAGCAGGAACATCTTTAACGGTTTACCCTGCAAGTAGTTTAGTTGATATATTTAAAGGTAAGAATCTAGTTATTCTTAATGAAGATAAGACTCCTTATGATTATATGGCAACACTTGTTATCAATGATAATTTAAGTGAAACTTTTACTAAATTAGACAGTAAATAATGATGTAAATATAAAATAGATAATTGTAATTAGTACTAATTAGTAGTATAATAAATCTGTGGGTAAAACTACAGAAAAGAGGTAAAATATGAAATTAAAAGGCTCTCAAACAGAGAAAAACTTAATGACTGCTTTTGCAGGAGAAAGCGAAGCTAGAAATAAATATTCTTATTATGCAAGTAAAGCTAGAAAAGATGGTTATGAGCAAATAGCTGCTATCTTCTTGGAAACAGCTGACCAAGAAAAAGAGCATGC
>CAYFSK010000011.1:0-15972 GCA_964345805.1 uncultured Mycoplasma sp. | reverse complement strand
TTGAAGAGACAGCAAATAATGAAAAAGAACATGCTAAGTTATGGTTCAAAGAACTTCATGGTGGTGATGTGCCAACAACAACTGTTAACTTAAAAGATGCTGCAGAGGGTGAAAACTATGAGTGGACAGATATGTATGCTGGGTTTGCTAAAACAGCAAGAGAAGAGGGTTTTGATGATATAGCAGAAAAATTTGAAATGGTTGCAGAAATTGAAAAACATCATGAAGAAAGATATATAAAATTACTTAAAAATATTGAAGATAAAATAGTGTTTAGTCGTGATGATGATGCTATTTGGATTTGTAGAAACTGTGGACATATTGTTGTTGGAAAATATGCCCCAGAAGTATGCCCAGTATGTGTGCATCCTCAAAGTTATTTTGAACTAAAAACAAACAATTATTAGGAGGAAAAGATGAAAATTAGAAAATGTTATAAATGTGGTGCATTGGTAAAAGTTTTTCATGATTGCCCTAGTGATGAGTGTGGTATTATTTGCTGTAATGAAAAAATGTCTTTATTAAAAGCAAATACTGCCGATGCAGCAGCTGAAAAACATGTTCCTGAATATGAAATAGTTGGTGATAAGATTATTGCTAGAGTTAATCATGTAATGGAAGAAGACCACTATATTGAATGGATAGCATATAGTTATGATCATAAAGAGATTTTTGCATATTTAAAACCAGGTGAAAAAGCTGAAGTAGAATTTGAGTATGCAAAAGGGGCTGTAATATATAGTTATTGTAATAAACATGGATTATGGTCTAAAGCAACAACAATGCAATGAATAATAAAGAACATATTTTTAATTTTATAAAAAACATTAAGATTATTAATAATAATATATATAAGATTGAAAATAATATTGTTAAAAAAAAAGGTCTTACTGTAACTCAATATGAAACACTTGTGTGTTTAAATAGTAAAGGTAAGATGTGTATAAAAGAACTTATAAATAGGCAATTATCAACACCAGGAAATATGACAGTAGTAATAAAGAATTTAGAAAAGAAAAAACTTATAACAAGAAGTTTATCTGATGATGATAAAAGATTTTATGAGATATCACTAACTGAAAAAGGGAAAAAATTTTTAGAAAAGATTAACCCAGATATTAAAAAAGAAGTCTATCAATATATAAATACTATAGGTGATAAAGAAAAGGAAATAATTAATCAATTATTAATTAAATTAAGAAAGGAGGATAAAGATGAAATATAAATGTATACTTTGTGGATATATCTATGATGAAACAAAAGAAGAAGTTCTTTTTAAAGATTTACCTGAAGACTGGACATGTCCACTTTGTGGAGCGCCTAAATCAGAATTTGAAAAAGTTGAAGAAACAGAAAAAAAAACTAAATTAATAGAAAAAAGTGAAGAAGAAATACATCAAGAATTAACAGTTGGTCAATTATCAGCTCTATTTTCTAATTTAGCAAGAGGTGCTGAAAAGCAATATAAAGGCGAAGAAAAAGAAGAGTTTTTAAAACTAGCTAAATTTTTTGAAGATAATACTCCTCAAGAATCAGATAATATTGAAGATTTAATCAATCTTTTAAAAGAAGATGTTAATAATAATTATAAAGAAGCTATTAATATTAGTAAAGAAGCATCTGATAAAGGTGCCTTAAGAATTTGCGTGTGGGGAGAAAAAGCAACAAAAATCACGGATTATTTACTTGAAAGATATAAAACCGAAGGTGAAAAAATGTTTGAAGATAATTCTATTTGGTTATGTACAATTTGTGGGTTTATATTTATAGGTAAGAATCCTCCAGAACTTTGTCCCGTATGTAAAGTTCAAACAGATAAATTTGTTAAAGTTGAGGGAAAGGTAGAGTTATCATGATAAAAAAAGTTGCTGTTAGAAATATAAAAATGTGTACTAAAGATTGCCTTTGTTTATATGTTTGCCCTTATGGAGCAACCGATACAGAGGATAGTATTATAGATATAGAAAAATGTGATGGGTGTGGACTTTGTGCTGATGCATGTCCTAGTAAAGCAATAAGCATGGTTCCTGTTTCTTATCCTCCTCAGCAGAAAAAGAAAGATGAAGTTATAGATGTTTTAAATAAGCTATCAAAAAGTAAAACAAGACAAGAAAAAATAGCTTTACAAATTGCTGAAAAGGAAGAAAATCCCGGTCTTAAAAAACTTCTTTTTGCAATATCAAGATCAAATCGAATTATTGCTGAAGATATTATAAGAGAATCAGGGTATATGTTACCTCAAAGTAAAAATACAAACAAATTATTAAAAAGTTTGCTTGATTATGAAGGGATACCTAAAGATAGTATTAACTTCTTACTTGAAAATATTAAAACAAATGAATAAAACTTGGATTTTACTTCAAGTTTTTATTTTGCTTTTTTTAAAACCATTACATCATGTTCTTTTAAAATAAGATCACGTTCTTCATTAATTGAAAAGATTTTTTCACCATCTTTATATTCACTAGAAATATAAGGCTTAATTATATTACTCGTTCTATTTACTAAAACAAGAGCTGAGGAATTATTTGCTATTCTTTCAAATTCAAAATAATCTTCATTAATCCCTCTTGGATTAAAATCGGCTTTTTCTAAAAAAGTCTCTCTTTTTTTAATAGCACCAAGCCTTTTAAAAAATTCATATAATCTTAAATCTTCTTTACCCCAAGGAAATGGTTTTCTATTAGCTAAATTACCAAGACCCTCAATACCACATTCATCGCCATAAAAAATAGAAAATATTCCTGGCATAAAAGCAAGAGTACTAGCATATGATTTATATATCATTTTCCCTTTGTCAAGGTTTTCTTTTGCTATTTCATGATTTTGAAAATAATCGATACTATCTGTATTGGTTGTCCAGCCCCACTGTCCCTTAGGATTAAATTCATTTTCAGAAAAAATATTTATAGCTCTTGAGATATCATGAGTTGATGTAAAATTCATTAAAGTAAGGAGTGTTTCTTTTGGATAATCGTGTTTTAGTTCATATAAAACACTAGCAAGTTTACCCACATCTTTATATTTAAAATATCTAATCAAAGCATCAACTAGGATATAATTCATTACGCTATCCATTCCTTTACCCGAAGATATATATGTTCTATTCTTTCGCATTGGATTTTCCCAAACTTCACCTAAGATAAACCCATCTTCTTTATTTCTATGAACTGCTACTCTTATTTTTTCTATAAACTCATCAGTAAGTTCATCAGCAACATCTAATCTAAGCCCATCAATACCACATTTAAACCATTTATCTATTATGCCATTTTCACCAACAATATAATTTTGCCATTTTTGATTTTTTCCATCACAAACTGGTAAATTTTCCATACCCCACCAATAACTAAAATTACCACTACCATCTTTTTTATAAAAATCATAATATTCTGATTCTTTTGACTGAAAAGCACCAATAGTATTAAATGTTTTAAATTGATTAAAATAAATACTATCATTTCCAGTATGATTAAAAACAGCATCTAAAACAACATACATTCCTTTCTCATGAGCTTTCTTACATAATAATTTTAAATCATCATTATTTCCAACATATGGATCAACATTTTCATAATCGGCAGTATCATAACGATGATTAGATTGAGAATGAACAACTGGACTTAAGTATATAATTGATGTTCCTAAAGATGCTATATAATCAAGAGAATCAATTATACCTTTTAAATCTCCTCCATAAAAATCAATATTCCATCTACCTTCTTTATCAGGACCAATCTTCATTTTTTCATTCCAAGAAGAGTACACAGTTCTATTATTCATTTTTTCTGGTGGATTTGGATTGCCTCTTTTAAAACGGTCAACAAAAATATGATACATAACTTTTCCTTTAGCCCAATCAGGTGTTTTAAAATTAGCACTCATAGAAAAAAAGTTATCTTGATTTACACTTGAATTATTAATTCCACTTTTAGTATAAAAGTGAGTTGTACCATAAATATCAAAATTAAAAAAGAATTTATATAATGCAGAAGTATCCAAAGAAATGTCACTTTCAAAAATAGCAAATCCATCTTCATTAGTCTTATGTTCAAGCCTATGACTAAAATTATTGCCTTCCTTTTGAAAGTTAATATGTACGTGACTAATCCAACCTAAAGAAATAGGTACTTTAATTGTAACTTTATATTTATTGTTATTTTCACAAGGAATATTATTAATATTAAAGCTAATTAACTTATCCATACTTTACATTATCCTAATATTTAAATTATAACATAATTCTTTTTCGTGTAAAATATAATATAATAGAGATATGAAAGGAAAATTATTATGAACTGTGCATTAATTTTAGCAGGTGGGATGGGTAGTAGGTTATATCCTCTTTCAACTGAAGAAATGCCTAAACAATTTGTTCCTATATATAATAATAAAACTTTACTTGAAGAAACTTATGAAAGAGTAAGTAAATTTATAAAAAAAGAAGATATATATATAATATGTCCTTTAAAATATAAAAAATATATTAATATTTTGTTAAAGGATGTCCAAAATAAAAACATAATAATTGAACCATCGGCACGAAATACATCCCCTGCTATACTTTATGCACTACTTTATTTTAAAAATAAGTATGATAATGTCTTTACTTTTCCATCAGATCATCATATTGGTAATAAAGAAGCTTTTTTAAATGCCATGAAGCTTGCTATTAAAAGCAATCATAATAAAGAGATAATCATAATGGGTGCCAAAGTAACTTATCCATCAACACAATATGGTTATATTAAACCTTCTTGTAATAAAAATGTAAGTTTAATTGAAGATTTTATAGAAAAGCCTAATTTAAAATTAGCTACTAAATTTTATGAAGATGGAAGTTATCTTTGGAATACAGCAATGATGTTTTTTAATATAAATCATGTAATAAATTTATATAAAAAATATCTACCTAAAGATTTATTACTTCTTTTAGATAATTCCTTAATAAATTATGACCAATGTACAAAAATTAATTTTGAAAGAAGTATTATAAATAAAGAAGATAAAAATCTTGTAATTGTATCTGATATGGATTGGGATGATCTAGGTTCTTTTGAATCTTTATTAAGAAGAGTTAATAATAAGGAAGATTATCATAAAATAATAGATGCCCTTAAGTTAAGGTATTTAATGGATAAAAAATAAAATTTGATATAATATTGGTGTAGAGGTAATATGAAAAAAATTATAGATATTGTTAATGATAAGACAACCGTCTTTGCAGAACTGCAAGAAAAAAATTTTTTATCATTACAAAAAAGAGTAAAAAAGATAATTAAGAAAAAATCAAAAGACAAAGAAGCAATTAAAAACTTACTTGATCAACTCCTTGATGTAAAGCACTGGCTTGGAGATAAGGTTAGTGATGATTTTTCTTTATTAAATAATTATTATAAAACTTTTGATAAAGATGACTCTTTAAATTACGAGAAAATTTATAATAAAAGGAAATAGGAGTTATTATGAGTAAAATTAAAGACTTATTAAAAGATATTAATACTGTTTTAGTGTTTGATGTTGATGGAGTACTTGCCAAGATTGAATATGGTAAATATAATCACTATTTACTTGATGATAAGAAATGGGCTATGTCAACAGCAAGTGGAGATGTTTATTATAAGGAAGATAGTGTTATTAAAAGTATGCAAGAATATATTAATACAAGAAAGATAGATAATGTTTTTACATGCTCTAAAGTACTAAATGAAAAAGAAGAAAAACTAAAGATAAATTTTTTAGTTAAATATTATAATATAAAAAAAGATAATATCTATTTTGTTTACTCTAATGAAGAAAAATTAGAAGTTCTTAATAAAATAAAAGAGAATTATTTAAATTTAAAAGACTACCAAATTGCTATGATTGATGATAACATGGGTGTTCTTAACCATATTAGAGATAATTCTAATTTTGCTACTATTCATATTAGTAGTTTTATTTAAAGGTGATATATGGAAGTAGCAGAAATAAAGGAAGCTTTAATTGAACAAAGAAAATTAGGTCTTACTGGTAATTTATATTATCGTAATCAACTTGATTTTGCATATAATACTAATCATTTAGAAGGTTCAACTATTTCAGCAGATGAAACTGCAACAATATATGATAGTGGAACTATTTTATCTGATGGAAAGAAAGTAATTGTATTAAAAGACGCTAATGAAACTAAAAATCATTTTATTTTGTTTAATTATATGCTTGATACTCTTGACCTACCACTTAGTGAAGAATTAATTAAATATTATCATTTTTTATTAAAAAGTGGCACTTTAAGTGAAGAAGAAAGAAAATGGTTTAATGTTGGTGAATATAAAAAAGTTGGTAATACAATAGGAGTTATGGAAACAACATCCCCAGAAAATGTATCAAAAGAAATAAAGGCTTTAATCGAAGAATATCAAGCAAAAAAAGAGATTAAGCTTGAAGATATTATTGATTTTCATGCTAGGTTTGAATTAATTCATCCATTTCAAGACGGAAATGGTCGTATTGGTAGAATTATTATGTTTAAAGAATGTTTAAAAAATAATATTATGCCTTTTATAATTGAATCAAGAAATAAATCATATTACATAAGAGGTTTAAAAGAATATCAAACTGGAGGTCAAAAACGTTACTTAATAGATACTTGTTTAAATAGTCAAGATAATTATGAAAAATTAGCTGAAATTTACCTTAGAAAGGCTCGGTAATTTGCTTTTTAGTTGAAAATATGGTATAATCTTACCATCCAAAAGGGGGAATTGGTGTATGGCAAATATTATGTATTTGGATGAAATTCCAAAAGAATATACATTACAAAGTATTAAAAAATCAAGCAATCAAACTTTAAATAATTGCTTTCTTATTGATGATGGAAAAAATGTTTTTAAATTACTCGAAGGAATGGGACAATATGAAAAAGAATTTACTTTTTTAGCAAATCAAAAAAGTAAAGTTTTCTCTTTCCCGGAAACAATAGTAATGATAAAAACTGGTAGTACATGGACATTTACTGGCTATATAACAAGCTTTGTTGAAGGACAAACTTTAATGCAAGTTAATGAATCTGGAAGAAATATTGTTGTAAATGATTTTGTAAGTGCTTTAGGTGAAGTTGAAATTGCTATAGCAAGAGACATATCAATAAATGGCGTTTTATTAAATGATTTAAATATGAGTAATGTATTATATACACCAGATCGTAAGATTAAAGTAATAGATACTGATTTATATGATGAATCTCACTTAGAGGCTAGAGAGCTTCATAACTTAAATTTAAGAGAATATAATAATAATATTTCAGTCTTTATAAATAAAGCTTTTGATCATAAAGGTTTATATCCAGGATTTATTAAAGCAATTCAAACAGATTGTGTATATGGAGATTTAAAAGTAAAAGATTATTTAAGACAGTTAAAAAGCTTTCTTGAAAATCAAACTCAAAAAGAAATAGTAACATTTAGTGATTTAGATAAAGCAGTAGAAAGAGTTAGAAAATAAAAAGCCATCATTTTGATGGTTTTTATAATTTAAGTAAAGTAACAGCTATTTTAAAATATACTCCAAGAGATACTGCGTCAATAATAGTTGTTATAAATGGGCTTGCCATTACAGTTGGGTCAAAGCCTATTTTTTTAGCAATAAGAGGTAGTGTTGAGCCAACAACTTTCGAAATAAAAATAGTGATTACTAAAGTTATACAAACCACAAGGGCAACTTCAATGGCTATTTTATCTAGAAACATTAATTTAAAAAAATTAGCAATACCAAGTACTATTCCTATAAAAAAGGATACTTTAACCTCTTTCCATAAAATTTTCCAAAAGTCAGAAAACTTTATATTATTTAGTGAAAGGCCACGAATAATTGTTGTTGAAGCTTGACTTCCTGCATTACCACCAGCATCCATTAACATCGGAATAAATGATGTAAGAATAATATGTGAACTTAAAGCAACCTCATAGCTTTCAATTATTTTCCCAGTAAAAGTAGCTGAAAACATTAATAAAAGGAGCCAAGGAATTCTACTTTTCCAAATTTCCCATACTGATAATTTTAAATATGGTTTTTCAGTTGGCACAATAGCAGCCATTTTTTCAATGTCTTCGGTTGTTTCACTTTGAATAATATCAATAACATCATCAATTGTAATAACACCAACTAATCTGTTTTCACTATCAACAACAGGAAGAGTTGTTAAGTCATAATTACTAAATATTTTAGCAACTTCTTCTTGATCCATTAAAGTATTAACCGAAGGATTATCATCTCTCATTAAATCTTTAATTAATTTATCTTCACTATTAATTAAAATGTTTTTAATAGTAATGGTTCCTACTAATTGTCTTGCGTTATTAATAACATATATATCTTTAAAAAGCTCTTTATCATAAGATTCGGTTCTAATTTTATTTAAAGCATCTTTAATAGAAATATCTTCTTTAAAATCAAGATATTCAACCGACATAACACTTCCGGCTGAATTATCTGGATACTTTAAAAGATGATTAATATTTTTCCTAGTTTCAGCATCAACTTTAGCAAGTAATTTATCAACTACAATTGCTGGCATTTCATCAACAAGATCGGTTGCATCATCGGCATCAAGTTCATTAATAATATTTACTGCTTCTTTATCAGTAAGAGAAGTTATTAACTTTAATTTCATATCATCATCAAGGTATGCAAAAACATCAGTTGCTAAGTCTTTTGGAAGTAACCTATACGTTATAATTAAATCCTTTAATTCTAGTTCATTTAAAATTTCTGCAATATCATATTCTTTTTTATTAGCAAGTAATTTTTTAATCTTGCTATAATCGTTTTTCTCTAGTAAATGTAATAGTCTTTTTAGCATAGTATCACTCCTTTGCAAGACAATAATACTATATGTTTATTAATATATCAAACAAATTTTTACATTTTTTTACAAATATCTTTTTTTTAATTAATAATTTACCTTCAAATATGTTATTATAAAAAGGGAATTTATATTTGTTTTAGTCTGGGGAGGCATATATGACAAAGTTTGTATTTGTAACCGGGGGTGTTGTATCGGGTTTAGGTAAAGGAATAACGGCATCATCTATTGCACTTTTGTTAAAAGCAAGAGGATATAAAGTTTTTATGCAAAAATTTGATCCTTATATTAATGTTGATCCAGGAACAATGAATCCTATTCAACATGGTGAGGTTTTTGTAACAAAAGATGGTAGTGAAACAGACCTTGATTTAGGACATTATGAAAGATTTATTGATGAAGAGTTAAATTATACTTCAAATATTACTAGTGGAAAAATATTTAAGACAGTTATTGATAAAGAAAGAAAAGGGGAATATCTTGGTGCTACGGTACAAATGATTCCTCATGTAACAGATGAAATTAAAAATAAAGTATATGAGGCAGGTACTACTAGTGGTGCTGATGTTGTTATTACAGAGATTGGTGGAACCGTTGGTGATATTGAGTCAGAAAGCTTTATTGAAGCATTAAGACAAATACAATATGAAAAGGGACCTAAAGATACTTTTTTTGTTCATTGTACTTTAATACCTTATATATATGGTTCTAATGAACTAAAAACAAAACCAACTCAAAATAGTGTAAAAGATTTAAGAAATATGGGAATAAGACCAGATGTTTTGGTATGTAGAGCTCCATTTAATACAGGAGATTCTATAAAGGCAAAATTATCTTTGTTTTGTTCTGTTCCTAAAGAAAATGTTATTGATTCAATAGATGTTACAAATGTATATGAAATACCAATTAATTATCATAAACAAAAGATTGATGAAATTATTTTAAAACAATTTAATCTTCCGTTAAGAAGATCAAATTTAAAGTATTGGCAAGAATTAATAAAAACAGTTAATAATTTAAAAGACGAGGTAAACATTGCTTTAGTTGGTAAATATGTTGAACTACATGATGCTTATATTTCAGTTATTGAAGCATTAAAGCATGCAGGTTATAAATATAATGTTAAAGTTAATATAAATTGGATAAGCGCTGATGAACTTGAAAGAAAAACAATATCTTTAAAAAAGGTATTTAAAGATATTAAAGGAATAATTGTTCCTGGTGGCTTTGGCGCAAGAGGAACAGAAGGCATTATTAAAGCAATAAAATATGCAAGGGAAAATAATATTCCTTTTTTAGGGATATGTTATGGTATGCAGCTTGCTGCAATAGAATTTGCAAGAAATGTTTGCGATTTAAATGATGCTTCATCAACCGAAATAAAATCTGATTGTAAAGATAATATAATTGATGTTTTGCCAAGTCAAAAAAATATTAGTAATTTTGGTAGAACATTAAGACTTGGTAATTATGATTGTAATATTAAAAAAGGAACGCTTGGTTATGATATATATAAAACTCAAAATATAGTTGAAAGACATCGTCATAGATATGAATTTAATAATGAATATAAAGAGTTATTTGAACAACATGGTATGATTTTATCTGGCACTAATTTAGAAAATGATTTAGTAGAAATTATGGAACTTAAAAATCACAAATTTTTTATAGGATGTCAATATCATCCAGAGTTTAAATCAAGACCAACTAGACCACATCCACTTTTTGCAAGTTTTATTAAATCTGCGCTTAAATAAAGCAACTATGATATAATTAATTAGAGCTTTATTTTTAAATTAAAAGCAAGAATTAAATATGAGTTAAATTAAATGGGAAAAAAAGATAAAAAAAATAATAAAGAAGAAATATATAATAATGTTGTGAAACCAAGCAATAAGAAATATAAATATTATTCAAAATATATCGCTATATCATCTGGAATATTAGCGGCAGCAGGAGTTGGATATTTAGTTAAAAAGAAAATAGATAAAAGAAAGGCAGAAAAAGAAAGTTAGGATTTATTATGTTTGAAAAGTTATTTTTAAAAATTAAAAATATCTATCGTAGGATAGATATGAAGATTAACCGAAGAAAGTACGGTTATTTAGATAAGTTACCTAAAAATATTGAATATTTTAAGGGTAGTTTATATGATGCAGTTTATGATGCATCATGCAAGTGGCCGTATAATGTTGCTATTGAATATTATGATAGACAATTTACCTATCGTGAATTTATTAAAGCAACAGATAAAGTTGCTCGTTGTTTAAGAGGTTTAGGGGTTAAAAGAGGAGATTATGTTACTGTTTGTATGCCAAATACACCAGAGGCAACAATGTTTTTTTACGCTGTAAATCAGGTTGGCGCAATTGCTAATATGATTCATCCATTATCATCAGAAAAAGAGATTGAATATTATTTAAATAAAACAAACTCAAAAGTAATGCTATGTATTGATATTACTTATCCAAAATTAAAAGAAGTAATAGATAATACAAAAGTAGAAAAAGTTATTATTGCATCAGCTACAAGATCAATGGAAAAAATAGTTCAATTTATTTATTGGTTAAAAAAAGGTAGAAAGCTTAAAGTAAAAGAAGATACAAGAGTAATTCTTTGGAAAACTTTTGAAAAATATGAGAAAAAGTTTGTTGGTAATCCTCGTGTTATTGTTGATGCTGATGATCCAGCAGTTATTTTATATAGTGGAGGAACAACAGGTACTCCAAAGGCAGTAGTATTAACAAATATGAATATTAATGCTGAGGCGCTTCAGGCGGCATATGCAGTATCATTCTTGGTACCAGAAAATTCAATCTTAACATTTTTACCAAATTTTCATTGTTTTGGTCTTGTAGTTAGTACACATATTCCTTTAAATTATGGTATGAGAGTTATACTAATACCTCAATTTAACATTAAAAAACTAAAACATTATATGCGTAAATATCGTTTTAATATAATGTGTGGTGTTCCAACTATTTATGATTATATAACTAAGATGAAGTGGAAGAAAAACGAATTAAAAGATTTTAAGATAGCTTTAGTTGGAGGAGATGCAATATCAACAGAGTTAAAAGCTTTAGCCAATGAAACTTTGAAGAAATATGGTTCTCCAGCAAAACTTCAAATCGGTTATGGTTTAACTGAAGCATCAGGAGCAATAGCTTATTCACCACCAGATGAAGAAAATGCTGAAATAATTGGTTATGCTCTTCCAAATTGTGATTTTCTTATAAAAGATTTAAATGCCGATGCTGAAGCTCCATATGGAGAAAATGGTGAAATACTTATTTCTGGGCCAGTAGTAATGAAAGAATATTTAGATGATGAGGAAGAAACAAAAAATGCCTTTATTGAACTAAATGGTAAAAGATGGCTAAAAACAGGAGATATAGGTTGTTTTGATAAGAAAGGATTATTGCATTTTAAATCAAGATTAAAAAGGATGATTATTACAAGTGGCTATAATGTTTATCCATCACAAGTAGAAAAAGTAATAATGTCATCTAGCTTTGTTGATAAGTGTGCAGTAATTGGTATTCCTGATAAAAACAAAGGAGAAATAGTAAAAGCATTTATTGTTTTAAAAGAAGATACAAATAGTATCATTGCTAAAACAAAATTACACAAAATCTTAAAAGAAAACTTAGCAAGATATGAAATCCCAAGAGAAATAAAATATGTTGATTCTCTTCCGACTACAAAACTTGGTAAAGTAGCTTATAAAGAACTTGAGGATTGGAAATAAAATAGTGCTTAAAATAGCACTGTTTTTTATGGATAAAGTCTAACAAACATTATAAACTGTCTATTATCCTCTTATTCTTATATTTTTAATGTAAGCAAGCAATCTTTTTAGCAATATTAATAAAAATATGTTATTATAAGGCTATCAAAAGGGCGAAGGATTATGATTGATAAAAATATGTTAATAAATTTAAAAGAAAAACTAATAGAAATTGGGAGGTCTCTTTGACCTTGAAGGTTTAAATGAAAAATTAGAACTTCTTAGAAAAGAAACTTTAGAAGAAGGTTTTTATAATGATATTAAAAAAAGTAGTGAGGTAAATATCCAAATAAGTGATATTCAAAAAACAATTGATAATTATAACTCTTTATTAAAAAGAGTTGATGCTGATATTGAGCTTTTTGAACTAGTTGATGAACAAGAGATTAATGATCTAGAACAAGAAATTAGTGTTTTTGAAACTAATATGTTTTTAAATGGACAGTATGATAATCTTAATTGCTTTCTTGAAGTTCATGCTGGTGCAGGTGGTACTGAAAGTATGGACTGGAGCGATATATTAAAAAGAATGTATCAAAGATTTTGTGAAAAAGAAGGATATAAATATGAAGTTATAGATGAATCTTTAGGAGAAGAAGCAGGCATTAAATCTTGTTTAATCAAAATAACAGGTCATAATGCATTTGGTTATTTAAAATATGAAAGTGGTGTTCACCGTCTTGTTAGAATATCACCATTTGATTCCAACTCAAAAAGACATACTTCATTTTCATCAGTTACTATAACTCCAGAATTTAAAAAAATAGAAGATTTTGAAATAAATGAAAATGATTTAAAAATAGATGTTTTTCATTCATCAGGGGCAGGGGGTCAATCAGTTAATACAAGTAACTCTGCTGTTAGAATTACTCATTTACCAACTAAAATAGTAGTAAGTGTTCAAAATGAAAGAAGTCAGCTTAAAAATAAAGAACTTGCACTTGAAATTTTAAAAAGTAAATTATATGCTATCAAACTTCAAAAAGCAGAAGAGAAAATAGCAGGCTTTAAAAGTGATAGCGAAAATAGTTTTGGTAGTCAAATAAGAAGTTATGTACTTGAACCATATAAACTTGTTAAAGATAATCGAAGTGGTTTTGAATCTACTGATCCTGATAAAATACTTAATGGTGATATTAAAGAAATGCTTGATTATAATTTAAAAAATATTAAATAAAAGGAAAAACATGAAAGAAGTAAAAGAATATTTAAATAATAAGTTGTTTGATAATGATGTTGTTATTTTAGGGATTTCTGGTGGACCAGATTCAATCTTTCTTTTTCATATGCTTAAAAATTTAAATAAAAAAATTAAAATTATTTGTGCACACGTTAATCATAATGTTAGAAAAGAAAGTCTGGAAGAATACGATTATATAAAAAAATTATGTAAAGAAAATAACATTACCTTTGAAGGATATGAAATAAAAGAAAGAATAACAAGTAATTTTGAAGAAAAAGCTAGAAAAATTAGGTATAGATTTTTTAATAGACTATATGATAAATATAATGCTAGATATATTTTAACCGCCCATCATAATGATGATTTAATTGAAACAATTTTAATGCGTATTTCAAGAGGAAGTAATCTTTCCGGATATATAGGTATTAAAAAAGAAGATGGAAGATATCTAAGAGTACTTCTTGATATATCAAAAGATGAAATTATTGCTTATTTAAATAAACATAAAATTAAATATTTTGTTGATACTTCTAATAAAGAAAATACATATACTAGAAATAGATTTAGACATAATATAGTAAGTAATTTAAAAAAAGAAAATCCTAATATTAAAAGTAAAATTCTTCAGTTTAGTAATGAACTTAAAATGTATGATGATTTTATTAATAATTATATTAAAAAACATGGGTTTATTAAGAATAATATTTTAGATTTAAATAAAGTTTTAAATGAAGATATATTAATTATAAGAAAATCTATTGAACTAATAATTAAAGAAGTTCAAAAAACAGATGAATTAGATGTTTCAAATCAAAATATTAATGATATAATAAAGATGCTTTTTTCTGAAAAAAGTAATATCAAAATTAATCTTAATAATAATTTTATTGCTAAGAAAAGTTATGATAAATTTATGATTATTAAAAATAAAAAAGAAGAATTCGAAAAATGTTTATTTAATGATTATTATGAAGATAATATTTGGATTATTAAAAAGGAAAAAGAATTTAAAAACAATTCTAATCATGACATCTTATTACTTAAAGAAGATATTAAATTACCACTTTATATAAGAAGTATAAAAGAAAAAGACGTAATGGAAATTAAGAATTTAGGACACAAAAAATTAAAAGATATATATATTGATTCAAAGATTGATATTGATGAAAGAAAAGTCTATCCGATATTGGTTGATAGTTTTGATAATATATTATGGATTCCCGGTATTAAAAAAAGTAAATTTGCTAAAGACAAAGATGAAAAGTATGATATAATACTTTCTAGTGAAAGGAAGAAAAGTTAATGGTAAACGCAAAGAAAAACAATGTTATTAGAAATTTAAGCCCTTATATAGTATTTATTGTATTAATGGGATTAGTATTATTTATATTAAAATTTCAAGGTGTTACAGTTCATAAAATGTCTACAGGAACTTTAATTAAGAACCTTGAAAGTAATAAAGTAACTAATATAACAATTACACCTAAAAGTGGAGAGTCTGTTTATTATGTTACAGGTAAATTAGAAAAATATACAGATAGTGAATCATTTAAAGCTTTAATAGTTCCTGAAGAAGTAAAAAGAGTAACTGAATATATTAAAGAGAATAATATTGAAAAATATGACACTAATAAAGATCCAGGAGCAAGCGCATTTTTATATATAACAGCAAATGTACTTCCTTTATTATTGCTTGTTGGTGTTGCTTATGTATTATTTTCAAAACTTGCTAGTTCTAACAGAAACTCAATGGATTTTGGAAGAAACAAAGCAAAACTTAGTGATGATCAAAATAAAAAGACATTTGCTGATATAGCAGGTCTTAAAGAAGAAAAAGAGGAAGTAGAAGAATTAATTGATTTCTTAAAGAATCCTAAAAAGTTCCAAAAATTAGGAGCAAGAATTCCCAAAGGAGTATTACTTATTGGTCCTCCAGGGACTGGTAAGACCCTACTTGCTAAAGCGGTAGCAGGTGAGGCAAGCGTACCATTTTATTATATAAGTGGTTCAGATTTTGTTGAGTTATTTGTTGGAGTTGGAGCATCACGTGTTAGAGATATGTTTAAAGAAGCAAAAAGAAATGCTCCATGTCTAATTTTCATTGATGAAATAGATGCCGTTGGACGTCAAAGAGGTACAGGGCTTGGTGGAGGA
>CAYFSK010000010.1:0-25390 GCA_964345805.1 uncultured Mycoplasma sp. | reverse complement strand
ATTATATATTCCATTTTTCACTACTTATTTTTTGTAAAACAAAAACCATGAAATTTTCTTTATTTACATGGTTTTTTATATGTTTTGCTCCAATAATTTGGAGTGAGTTTTCTAATGGTCGAGAAGACAGGATTTGAACCTGCGACCCCCACGTCCCAAGCGTGGTGCACTACCAAGCTGTGCTACTTCTCGTCAACAAGGTAAATTATACAACGAAAATTAAAATTTTACAAGTGTATAATAAAAAATGCCTAAGGGGTAGAGTACTTAACATACTCTTAGCATTTAGCTACTTGCCCTAGGTCTTGTAAATTTATATTAACATTCTATTAAATGCTAGTCAATATTAATATAACCAAAAATATTTGATTTTGGAAATGTTGTTATAATAAATTTGTTATATTTAAGATGAGGAATAACTTTTTTGACAATTTCTTTATTTTTATAATAATTATAAATGGTATTAACACAAAGATCTGCAGCTTGAATGCCAAAATTAATAGAGGAATCATAGTACTTAACAATGAATTTATAATTATATAAAATAAATTCAGTATTTAAATATCTTTCTAAGTCTTTTAAATTTCCTACTTTTATATTGCGATTATCAATAGCAATATTAAAAATATAAGAATCTTTGTTTAAAAAAGGCAAGATATTATTTTCTATTAATATTTTAACAGCATAATTAAAAAAAACATTAGATTTTATAATTTTTTTCTTCATTTGTTTTTTATTAAATATAGTACAAACTCCTTTAAAAGAATCAATTTTTTGAATACCTGAAAATAATTCGATTTTTTCTTTATCAGTATAGTGATATGATTTTAATTCAGTATTTAATGGATAATTTTTATCTTCTTTGATTCTTTTATTTATCTTTTTATAACTAGATATTATTTTATTTTTATCTTCTTTTAAGGAAAGAAATCCTCCTACAGCAAAAAAATTTGTTTTACTATTAAAATGGATAGAGCCACTTTCATCAAGATATATATATATTTCCATTTTCCTCCGTGTAAGCATTATAAAGATACTTTAAAGCAATTAGTAAAGTCATTATAACATAAAAAAACCAAACTATTAAGCTTGGTTATTATTATCAAAATAATCTTCGGGAAGATTTCCAGATAAACGATTAATCTCAAAATCAATAAAATAATTTTTAGGATTATCTTCATCAATTAATAAATCAACTAGTTCATCATTATTAATGTTTTTACTGTCATAAATAGGATCGCCATATAAAATAACTTCTTCTCCAGAAGGTAAAGTATAGTCGATAACCATTCTTAATATGGGGACATTATTTACAGACATTCCCGTTTCTTCCATTTTATAAGGTATATTTTTTATTAATTTACCTTTTTTATTTAACATTAAAATTACTTTAATTCTTTTATTTATTTTTATAATATTAATTAATCCTAACAGAGTAAATGATACTGGCAAAATTAAAAACAACAAATATGTGATATTTTTAAAAGTATTATTATTTATTGTACAATATGATGGGTTTTTGGAATCATAATAAACTCTTTTATTTTTTGTTTCTGGTTTTACTTTTGAATAAATATTAGAATTACAACTATTTCTTTCGTGTACTTTAATTTAAACTCTAGATGACACTACACTTGAATCCATATAAAATATTTTTATTTTATCTTGAAGAAAAAAGATTGAAAAAATAGCCAAAAATATTAGACCAAATATCAGAAATGTACCATAAAATTTTTTACCTTTTTTTATATAATTTATATCAATATCGTAAATATATACCTCATTATCATTTATATTATATCATTTTTATAAATAAAAAAAACTAAACATTTTAAGTTTAGTTATCTTTATATGGTACGCCCAAAGGGAGTCGAACCCCTAACCTCTAGATCCGTAGTCTAACGCTCTATCCAGTTGAGCTATGGGCGCGTTTTTTTAAAAGCATGTTAATTATAGTATATTTTTTGCTAAAAAGCAATAAAATAGATGAATGAAAGTATTCTACTTTTAAAAGAAATATGGTATTATATGTATGATAGGAGTTACTAAAATGACAAAATCAATGTTTCTTTTATTTGCTGCTAGTTATTATGTTGTAGCGATGCTTATTATAGCATTGGTTTTATTTTTAATAAGCTCTCATAATAAGAAAAAGTATTCTAATCAAATAAATGAAATGGAAAGACAAAAAAATTTAGTTATTTCCGCATCAATATTAAGTGAACTTAATAAAGTAGAGTCTTTAGTTAATAATGATGAATTAAAAAAACAATATAATAATTGGAAAGATCGTTTTAATGAAATTAAAGATGTTGATTTACCTAAAATAACAGATTTAATTAATGAAGTACAAACTCATTATGATGAAAAAGACTATCGAGCATTAAAAATTTCTTTAATTAAGTCAGAAATGGATTTAAACTTTTTAAAAACTAAAGCAGATTTCTTGCTTGATGAAATTAAAAAGATTACTTTAAGTGAAGAAAAAAACAGGGAAAAGATAACTAAGTTAAAAGCTGAATATCGTGAAGTAATGAATAAATATAGTGATAATATAACTGATTTTGAAGTAGTTAAAAATCCTTTAAAATTACAATTTGAAAATGCAGATAAATTATTTGCTAATTTTGAACTTGCAATGGAAAAAAATGAATATACTGAAGTAGGAAAAATTGTAAAAG
This sequence comes from uncultured Mycoplasma sp., assembly GCA_964345805.1. GTDB lineage: Bacteria > Bacillota_I > Bacilli_A > RF39 > UBA660 > UBA6448. Next base: position 22,709 of record CAYFSK010000010.1, on the reverse strand, counting down.
CAATTGATAACATTGTTAGTAATTTAAAAGCAGTAATTAGTGAAACTAAAACAATATGTCAATTAGGACAGATATTAATACCTAAAAAAATAGATGATATTAAACAAATATATTTAAGAATGGTAAAAGATAATTATAATCTTGATTATTTGAAAATTGGTTATAATATTGGTGAAGCTAAAAAGAAAGTTAAAAATATTTTTCAAAGACTTAATGTTCTTGATGTAGAAGATTCTGTTTTTGAACTTAAAACAATGCTTGATTATTTTGATTCTTTATATAATGATTTTGATAAAGAAAGAAATAGTAAGAAATCTTTTGAAGATTATTCAAGAAGTATATTAATAAAATCATCAAAGTTGGAGAAGATTAATAATGAAATATATAAAAAACTAGGTGAAATAAAATATAGTTATGATTTAACTGATGAAGAAGTATCTGTTGTTCCAGAGATGAGAGATGAAATAATTGATATTAAAGCTATGTATGATGATAATATGACTCTTTTTAGAGAAGGAAAGACAGCTTTTTCTAAACTAAATGCTAAAATGGAAGAAATAAATAATAAACTTATTTATACAGAAGAAAAGCTTAATATAACAATTAAAAATTTAAGTTCTTTAAAAGATGATGAATTAAGAGCAAAAGAGCAACTTGAAGAAATAAAGAAAATATTATATCAAGCTAAAGAAAAGGCTAATACTTATAATTTACCAATAATAACAGATGATTATTATATTGAGCTAGGTGAGGCAACAGAAGCTATTAATGAAATGATTTTTGAACTTGAAAAAAGACCAATATCAATCAAAATATTAAATACAAGAGTAGATACAGCTAGAGATTTAGTACTAAAAGTTTATAATACAATCAATGAAATGACTAAGACAGCTAAAATGGCAGAAACAACAATTGTATATGGCAATAGATATCGCACTTTAAATAAAGATGTTGATTTAGGTTTAGCAAAAGCAGAAATTTTCTTCGAAAAGGGAAGCTATAAAAATAGTTTAAAACAAGCTATTAGTTCTATTAATATAGTAGAGCCAGGAATATATAAAAAATTACTTGAAGCTAATAAAGAATAGGAGAACATATGATATATCTAGATTATAGTGCTACAACTCCAGTTGCTTTAGAAGTTTTAGATGCTATGACTAAAACAACTAAAGATTTTATTGGTAACCCTAATTCTATTAATGGTCTTGGTATAAAATCAAAGACTTTATTTGATAGTGCAACAAAACAGATTGCTTCAATTTTTAATATTTTAGAAAGTGAAATTACTTATACATCATCAGCTACAGAAAGTAATAATATGGCTTTAATAGGAGTGGCTCTTGCTAATTATAAAAGAGGGAAACATATTATTGTATCTAAATTAGAACATCCGTCTATTTATGCAATATGTGATTATTTATCATCTATTGGTTTTGAAATAAGTTATGTAAATAATAATGAAGAAGGTTTAATTGATTTTAATCATTTAAAAAGTCTTATTAAAGAAGATACTATATTAGTTAGTATATGCTGTGTAAATAGTGAAGTTGGAATAAGACAACCTCTTAAAATGATTAGACAAATAATTAAAAAGGAAAACAGTAAAGTTTTGTTTCATAGTGATATGACACAAGCAATTGGTAAGATAAGTCTATCTTTATATGATGTTGATTTAGCATCTATTTCTTCACATAAAATATATGGGCCAAAAGGAATAGCAATGCTTTATAAAAATAATGCTGTTAAAATAACGCCAATTATATATGGATCGGGTAAATCTAATGATTTAAAACCAGGAACACCGGCTCTTCCTTTGATTGTAGGATTTTCAAAAGCTTTAAGATTATCTCAAGAAGAACTTGAAAAAAAAGAAAAATATATTAAACTATTAAATGAAAGCATTTGTAAAAAGCTTTCAACATATAATAATGTTTTAATAAATAAAACTAAATATTCTATTCCTCATATTTTAAATATATCAGTTTTAAATATAAAATCAGAAACACTTATTCATGCTTTTGATCATGATGAAATATATTTATCTACAACAACAGCATGTTCATCCGGAGAATTATCAACATCAGTTATGGCAATATATAATGATAGCCTAAGAGCAAGACATACACTTAGAATAAGTTTATCTTACTATACAACAACAGAGGAAGTTAATAGGTTTTTATCATGTTTTGATAAAAATTATAATATGTTAATTAGTTTGGCAGGTTAATAATGGAAAAAATAATTATAATAAAATATGGAGAATTATCAACAAAAAGTGATAATATTAACTTTTTTTTAAAAACTTTAAAAAATAATATTGAAGATAAATTAAATAATTTAGAATTTAAAATAATCTATGATTATGGAAGAATGGTTATTCATACACCTTTTGTAGATGAAGTTTTAAATAAAGTTAAAGATGTTTTTGGTATTCATGAAATATGCACAGGATATAAATTTTTAGAAAAAAATTTAGATATCCTTAAAGAAAATATTCTTAATTTAATAAAAGATAAAGAGTTTAATACTTTTAGAGTAACTGTTAAAAGAAGTGATAAAAACTATCCAGGGACAAGTGTTGATATTGCAAAAAACATTGGTGCATATATTTTAAAAAATACTAAAAATAAAAAAGTATTAATGAATAATGTTGATTTAAATATTTTTGTTGAAATAAGATTAAATGAGATTTTTGTTTATTTTGATGGAATAAAAGGTCTTGGTGGATATCCAACTTCAACACTTGGTAAAGGATTGTTAATGCTTTCTGGAGGAATAGATTCTCCAGTTGCAGGTTATCTTGCTATCAAAAGAGGAGTTAAGATAGAAGCTATCTATTTTGATTCACCACCTCATACAAGTCTTCTTGCTTTAGAAAAGGTAAAAGATCTTGCAAGAAAATTATCTAAATATAATGGAACTGTTAAACTGCATGTGATAAACTTTACTGAAATACAAGAAGAAATAATTAAGAAAATACCTAAATATTATTTAGTAACTATGATGAGAAGAGCAATGTATCAAATAAGTGCTATCCTTGCAAGTAAAATAAATGCTCATGCAATTATAAATGGAGAATGTATTGGTCAAGTTGCTAGTCAAACACTTAAAAGTATGCAGGTAATTAATGAATGTATAAAACTGCCTGTAATAAGACCAGTATGTACTTATGATAAACTAGAAATAATTGATTTAGCTCAAAAAATTGATACATATGATATTAGCATTAGACCATATGATGATTGTTGTACAATTTTTGTTCCTGATCATCCAGTTATTCATCCTGATTTAAAACTTGTTTATGAATATGAAGGATTAGTTGATTTTAAAAATCTTATTTATAAAGCGATTAAAGAAAGAAAAGTTATATTAATTAATGAGAATGATGATAATGAATTTAAAGGAATATTATAATATTAAAACATTATCATTTTAACTTATAATTTGATATAATTAGTTTTGAGGTGAAAAAAATGAAAATATTATGTGTAAATGCAGGTAGTTCTTCACTTAAATTTCAAGTATATGAAATGCCTGAGGAAAAAGTATTAATTAGCGGTTATATTGAAAAAATTGGCCAACCAGATTGTTTTTGGAACACAAAAATTAATGGAGAAAAAAGAAGAGGAGAAAAGCCTTTAAAGAATCATACAGAAGCAGTAGCTGTTCTTGTTGATGAACTTATTGAACATAAAGTTGTTAAGACTTTAGAAGAAATAAAAGGTGTTGGTCATAGAGTTTTACATGGAGGAGAAAAATATAGTGATTCGGTTTTAATTACCGATGAAGTAGTTAAAGATATAGAGAATTTAACTAAACTTGGACCTCTTCATCACCCAGGTAATTTAGCTGGTATAGGAGCAATGAGAAAAGCTCTTCCAAATACTATTCAAGTTGCTGTTTTTGATACTGCTTTTCATCAAACAATGCCTAAAGAAAATTATATTTATCCTGTACCGTATGAATGGTATCAAAAATATTCTGTAAGAAAATATGGTTTTCATGGAACAAGTCATAAATATATTACAAGAGAAATGCAATCAAGACTTGGTAAAGAAAATGCTAATTTAATTATTTGTCATGTAGGATCTGGTGCATCTATTTCATGTATTAAAGATGGAAAATGTTTTGATACAACAATGGGACTTACTCCACTTGATGGTCTTATGATGGGAACAAGAAGTGGGGCTATTGATCCTTCAATAATTAAATATGTAATGCAAGAATCAGGAATGGATGTTGATGAAGTAACAGATGCTCTTAATAAAGAAAGTGGTTTTTTAGGAGTAGCTGGTGTATCTGATTGTCGTGATGTTGAAAAACTTGCTAGTGATGAAAATGAAAATGCTATTCTTGCTCTTAATATGTATGCAGATAGAATTGCAAAGTATATAGCTGAGTATTATTTAAAATTAGAAGGAAAAGTTGATTCAATAGTTTTTACTGCCGGAGTACTTGAAAATGGTTCAATGATGAGAAAAATGATAGCTGATAGAATCAAACCTCTTGGTGTAATTTTATATGATGATATGAACGAAAAAATAGCTAGCTGGAAGGATATTCATGAAGGCATTATAACAGATGCAGATTCTAAAATACCTATTATGGTTCTTCCAACAAATGAAGAATTATTAATTGCTGAGGAAACAGTTAAAATTAAAAATAAAACAGAATAGGAGAGGATTAAAATTAATAAAGATATTTATAAAAAAATATATAAGTTAATAAAAAAATATGATGAAATTGTAATTGCTCGTCATATAGGACCAGATCCCGATGCTGTAGGTAGCCAAACAGCTTTAAAAGAAAGTATTAGACTAACCTTTCCTAATAAAAAAGTTTATGCAGTAGGAGCTGGAGTAAGTAAATTTAAATATATGGGTTGTCTTGATAGACCAGATTATAATAGTTTAACAAATGCTTTATTAATCGTTTTAGATGTTCCAAATTATTCACGTATTGATGGAATAGAAGGACTTACTTATAATGATATTATTAAAATAGATCATCATCCTAAAGAAGATATTGTTGGAACTGCTGATTTTACTTCAAGTGATTATTCATCAACATGTGAGATGGTAGCAAACCTTTTATATTCTACAAAACTTGTAATTAATAAGACTGTTGCAACTAATTTATTTTTAGGAATAGTATCTGATAGTGAAAGATTTTTATTTAAAAATACTACTGTAGGTACTTTAGAGATGTCATTAAAATTAATAAAAGATTTTAATCTTGACTTTACAGAACTATATAATAATTTATATGAAAAAAGTTTTAATGATTGTAAGTTTGAAGCTTATATAGTAGATAATTTAACTATAACAGATAATATGTTTGCTTATATTATTTTTGATAATAAAAAAGTTGAGGAATTGCAAATTGATATTACTAAAGCATCTACTGTTATTAATAATTTTAATTTTATTAAAGATTTTATTGTTTGGTGTTTTGTTACATATGATGAAAAAAATGAGTTATTTAAAATTAATATAAGAAGTAGGGGTCCAGTAATAAATGAAATAGCTAGTAAATATAATGGTGGTGGACATGATTATGCATCAGGTGCTAGAATTACTAAAAAAGAAGATGTTGATAAACTTTTAGAAGAACTTGATAATGCATGTAAAGAATTTTTAAAAGAGGAAAATAAATGAAAAAAGTTACCAATATTAAATGTTTAAAAGGTAACAAATATGAAGTTTTAATAGATAAAGAAAAACATATCTTCTATGCAGATACTTTAATAAATAATAATTTATTAGCGCCAAGAGATATTACTTTAGATGAATTTTTAAAAATAAAAAAAGATGATTTAATTATATTTGGTTATGAAAAAGCTGTTAGTTTTATTTTATATAAAAATAGAACTGAAAAAGAAGTTATTAATAAATTAAAAACGTTTTCTTTAAGTGATGATGATATTAATAAAGTAGTTTTAAAACTTAAAGAAAAAGGATATCTTGATGAAGATAAATATATAAAAAGTTATATTAATGATAAAGTTAAACTAACTTTAAACGGTCCATATAAAATTAAAAATGAACTTATAAATAAAGGGGTTAATGAAAATAAGATAGATTTATATCTAAAAGAAATAGATAATAGTATATGGATCATTAAAATAAATAGAATAACTATAAAAAAAATTAAAACAAATAAAAATTTGTCAAGGAAAATGTTTATACATAAACTAGATAACTATTTATTTAATGAAGGTTTTGAAAAAGATATGTATAATGATATTATTAATAACATTAAAATAAATGATGATGATATATATGAGAAAGAATATAATAAATTATTAAATAAATATAAAAAGGAGATTACCTTGATATAGTAATTAAAAACAAACTAAAAAGCTTAGGGTTTGACAAATAAAAAAAGGATTTAAATCCTTTTTTTAATTTGATGCATTAACTATTGTATTTGCAATATAATTTGAATATTGTTCAGCAAGCTTAGAGTCTTCAATTTTCATTTTACTTTCTTTACGATAATGTTGTAATGCTTTAGTATGAAGAGCACTATCTTTTTCTAATGCTTCTTTAGCAAGGGTTGCTATAATACTTTCTTTTATATCTTTTAATGCTGGTTTTTCATATGATTTTCCACGATATAAAATATGATATCCAAGTTCAGTTTTAATAACACCATCATATAAAGAGTTATCTTTTAATTTAAATGCTTCATCAGTTAACTTTTGATATTTTTCACCTAGTGAAGTTTTAGTAATTTTTCCTAAAGCACCACCATCTTTTTTAGTAGCATCATCTTGTGACTTTTCTTTAGCTATTTTTTCAAAAGCACTTAATAAATCTTTTTCAGCTTTAATGTCTTTTAGAATATCTTTAGCATCATTTTTAGCTTTTTCTTCAGCTTTATTTTTTTCTTCATCAGTCATCTTATCTGTTACTTTAGGGACAATTAAGATATGTTTTACTTCAATATCACCAGATACTTTGTTTTTATAGTAATCATCTATTTCTTTATCAGTAACATTATCTTTGGCATATACAGTTGCTGCATTACTTTGAAGATAACTTAAATATAGTGATTCTTCATATTCATCAATATTAGCCATTCTAGTATAAAAATACAATGCTTCATTAAGTTGTTTTTCATCAGGATAAGCTTCTTTTAATTTTTTTACATCTGCTTTAGCAAGTTTTTTAGCTTCATCAATATATTTAGGAAAAGCTTGTTCAAATATTTTAATATCTACCATTGTAATTATAGTAGAAAGAGCATAAGTATTTTTCATTTTTTCATATAAATCATCAACACTTATTCCTTCTTTCTTCCCAAAAGATACAACCATATCCTTTCCATTAGATAATTTAGGTACTTTACCGCATCCAGTTAATAATAATGCAATTAAAAGTAAACCAATTAATTTTTTCTTCATTAATACCTCCATAGTCCTTATTATAGCAGTAAGTATCTTAAAATACAATTAATTTTAAAGTAAAAAAAAGAACCTTTAAATGGTTCTTTAATCACTTAGTGGTGTTATAGAAATATTTTGGTTTAATGATGTTAAAACATTACTAAATTCATTATATATATTCTTATAATCTTTAAGATAAGTTTCATTCATTTTATCAAATGGTATTACTTTGAAAGCATTTGTTTTAAAAATATCACCAATTTTAGCTGTATAAGTAAGATCAGCTCTTATATTTTCTACTTTAATGCTTGAAGTTTTATCTTCATTAGTTGTTTTTATAATATCCATTCCAACAAGCGCACTTACAATACCTCTAATTCGATTAATAGGATTTACAAGATCATGTTGATTAGATATTATATTTCCTAAAGAATAAAAAACTACCGTTTTACCATCATTAATAATATCAAATGGTTGTAATGAATGAGAATAAGTACCAAGTATTATATCAACGCCAAGCTCAGATAAATGCATAGCAAGCTGTTTATTATAATTTGATGGAACTAGTGCATATTCAGGTGATGCCTTATGCCAGTGCATAGCAACTATTAATACGTCAACCTTTTTTCTTAATTCAATTATTTCTTGATCTGATATTTCTTCAGAATAAGTATCAACCAAGTATTCTTGACCCCTAAAAAAACCATCAAGACCATTTAGTGTTGTAGTATAATTTAAAAAACCATATGTTATGCCGTTAATGGTGTTAACGTTGTATTTATTTTCTCTTGATTCATCTAAATTAAATCCATCAAAAACAACATTTTTAGATTCCCAATATTTATAAGAGTTTATAACACAATCTTTAGTTTTTGTTTTACAATCTGCACTATGGTTAGAAGCTAGTGATATTAAGTTAAAACCAATATCAACCATTGCATCACCAAACTCTGATGGGCTATTAAAATAAGGATAGCTACTATATCCCTTAACATTATAGCGATCTTGAGTAAGGAATATATCAGTTTGTTTGCCACCAAAAAGTGTTTCTTGATTATAATAAGCAAGATCATATTTACCAACAATATCTTTAATCATTTCCAGTTGATGAGAAAAATTAAATGTATCTGTATCTGAATCATAAGCATCAATATAAACAGAATTGTGTAAAAGTCCATCACCAGTTGCTACCAAAGATAATTTTTCTACTTTAGGCCAAACTTCTTTAGGAGCTTGTGGTTTTTCTTTATTTTCTTTTTTATCGTTAACAAATATTCGTTTAATAAAGTTAACACTTTTTTTATTATTTTTTATAAAAAACAGTCCATATACTAAAGCTATTCCTATAATAAGAAAAGCAATAATAACTTTAACTTTCTTTTTCAATCGTCTCTTTTTCATTTAATAAATTTTTTATATGGTTATAAACATCATCAATGTTTTTAAGTGGTCTTTGTCTTACATTAGGAAATAAGTGCAAGTGAATATGTTTAATAGATTGATAATCTCCATAATTAATTTCATAACTCATTGAATTTTCATTAGTAGCTTTTTTTAATATTGGAGTTAACTCTTTAGCTATTTTAAACATATAAAGAAAAGTCTTGTCATCAACTTCATAAATATCTTCAATATGTTTTTTAGGAACTATAAGAGCATGTCCATCACAAATGGGGTTAATATCCATAAAAGATATTACTTTTTCATCTTCATAAATTATTTTACTGGGTATTTTCTTGTTAATAATTTTACAAAAAACACAATTATCCATATAATAAATCCTTTCCTTTTTAATATAACATAAATAACTTAATTATTAAACCATAAGCCATCTAAATTAACGTTGTTACTGTTTGGAAGAGGGTTTGGTAAATCAAATTTTAATAAAGAGGGACATTTAAAGGCATTACCAAAACATATTGCATGACCAGCTTTAATAGATTTCATTTTATTTGTAACTTCTTCACTAATATCTGGTACAGCCTTAGTAATATATTCAATATCAATAGGGTGAGTCATTTTAAAAATTAAGAAGTTTGAACATTGCGATAAACATGTTTCAGAAACTTCACTAGGTCTTTGGGAAATAAGTGTTAAAAGATTTCCATATTTTCTTCCTTCTTTAGCAATTCTTTCAAAAATATTATAGCCTAAAATCATAGTATCAGTATCGTACTTTTGATTTTGAACATAACGATGTGCTTCTTCAAGGACAATATTGATAGGGAAAGAAGCTCTGTTTTTAGCATTCTTTAAAAAGTTAAAGAATAATTTAGAAAATATTTTAACAATTACTCTTGCAAAGCGATCATCTATTTCACTTATATTAAAATTTACTATTTGTACATTAGAACCATCTTTTCTTAAAAATAAGTTTTTAATATAATTTTCTTTAGTTATAAATTCATTTGGATCAGTAGTGTTTTTATTTATAAAAAACAGTTTATTATCACTATTAAGAAGAGTGTTTAAACGTACTTTTAAAATATTAAAATCATCATAAATTCTATCACTTTTCCAAACACCTTCGGAGATAAGAGCAAAGTCAAGAGCATCAGCAAAATCATTTAGTGAATAAGAAAAAGTTCCATCAGGTAATGTTGTATATACCTCAGTAGTAATAAATTGTTCTAAAAAAGTAACAACTTCTTCGATGGCATTAATTTTATTGTTGCTATCAATTAATAAACATTGTCTTATAGTTCTATTATATCCTGGTTGACTGATAATACTTTCTAAATTTAAATCTCTTGTATTAAATCTAGTTAATGCTGAAATAAATAAATCTCTTATTTGTGAAGCTTGTCTTCCACTTAATAAAATATCAATTAATGCAGCTGCAATAATACCGTTTTTATAAATTAAGACTTCTTCTTCTTTTCTTTTAAATAAACTAACATTACGAAGTGTTTTTTCAATTATAGATATTTGAACTGTTTTAGTAACACCTAAAAGAAGAGCATAATCATCAACATCTAAAAGCCAAGGGGGAAGATAAATAATCTCTTCACTTGATAATAGATTTGATGAATATACTTTATAACCTTTATTTGGCATTTGATTTAAATAAGAAAAAGCAGGAGTATATTCACCATAGGTGTCAAATATAGCAATATGAATATTATTTGATAAATCACCTTTATTAAGTAAGTTTTGAATAATTCTAGCAAAAGCACAAGATTTACCTGAACCTGTAGAACCAAAAATAGTTAAATGATTACCAAATAAAGCAGATATTTTAGCTTTTATAGTTACATCGTTATAAAAGGGAAGTTTTGCTATTTCTAAAGTTCTTCCATTTTTAAAATTTAAAAGTTCACCAATAAAAGATGGATCAATTAAATCTACTGTCGAACTAAGAGATGGCTTTTTAATGATTCCATAATCAAGTTCACTTGTATATTCGCCAAACAAATTAATAACAGCGTTAAGACCAGAAACAGAAATTATTTCGCCAATATAATTTTTATTTTCATCTTTAATAATAACAAAAAGATTAAGAAGATTCTTATTTGTCAGTGGATCTATCGATAGATTTACATATACTTTATTATCGATAATTTTTTCGATTTTACCTAACATAACTAGCACCCTTTTATAATAATAATTCTAACATATATAATTATATATTTCTATAAGAAAACTAATAATTTTTAATAAATTATTGTCAACAAATAAAGGTTGACAGCAATATAATCAAAGTGTTATAATTATATTGATTGGAGGAAGATTATATGGCGGTTAAATTAAGACTAAAAAGAATTGGCGGAAGACAAAAAGCATTTTATCGAATTGTTGCAGCTGATTCAAGAAGCCCAAGAGATGGTAAATTTATTGAATTAATTGGTACTTATAATCCTATAAAAGGAAAAGAAGAAATTAATATTGATGAAGAAAAAGCTATGAAGTGGTTAAATAATGGAGCAGAAGTTACTGATACAGTTAGAAATATTTTTTCTAGAAAAGGTATTATGGAAAAATACGCTAATAGTAAAGTAAAGGCTTCTAAAAAAGTTAAAACAAAAGAAAAGAAGGATTAATATGAATATTGTAGAATATACTGAATTTTTAGTTAAAAATCTTGTTAAAAATCCTGATATGGTAAAAGTTCAACTTTTTGAAGGTAATGAAAAAGACCCTATTGTAGAAATAATTGTTCATAGTGATGATATGGGGGCTATAATTGGTAAAGGCGGTAAAAATGTTATGGCTCTTAAAACTCTTATTCAAGCATTTGCTTTTTTAAATAAGATGCCAAAAGTAAAGATAAATATTGATTCGTTTTAAGTGATGTTATTATCACTTTTTTTATGCAATAAAAAACTAGGAAATCCTAGTTATTTTAAATTTTTAATTTTTTGAGCCAATCTTGATTTTTGTCTATCAGCAGTATTCTTTTTAATTAAACCTTTACTTACTGCATCATCACAATTACTTTGAAATGTTTTAAATAATTCCTCGGCTTTACTTTTATCAGCAGCATTAATAGCTTTTTCAACATCTTTGATAAGATTTTTAACTCTTGCTCTTGGCTCATGGTTAAAAGTTCTTTTTCTAGCCGTATATTTCACTGATTTTTTAGCACTTTTAATATTAGGCATAATGTCTCCCTTCTTTTGATACGTTATTATTTTAACAAATTGCTTTAAAATAATCAATAACCATATACTTTATTTATTTTCGTTTCTTTTGTATAATACTAATTGATTGGTGGTATAAATGGATAAATCACATATTAGAAATTTTTCAATAATTGCACATATTGATCATGGTAAGAGTACTTTAGCAGATCGCATACTAGAAGAAAGTGGTGCTATTCCTAAACGATTAATTAAATCACAAACTTTAGATAGCATGGATCTTGAACAAGAAAGAGGAATAACTATAAAGCTGAATGCGATTAAACTAAATTATAAATATAATAATGAAGATTATATTTTAAATTTAATTGATACTCCGGGGCATGTAGATTTTTCTTATGAAGTTTCAAGAAGTCTTGCAGCATGTGAGGGAGCGATATTAGTAGTTGATGCTTCTCAAGGAATAGAAGCTCAAACTCTTGCTAATTTATATCTTGCTATGGAACATGACTTAACAATAATTCCAGTAATTAATAAAATAGATTTACCAAATGCAGATATTCCTAAAGTAAAAAACGAGTTAATTAAAGTACTTGGTTTTAAAGATGAAGAAATTCTTTTAGTAAGTGGTAAAACCGGAGAAGGAGTTAAAAATCTTCTTGATGAAATTGTAGTTAGAATTAATCCGCCTGTTGCAAGTGATGATAAACCACTTAAAGCTTTAATTTTTGATAGTTACTTTGATCCATATCGTGGAGTTGTTCTACTTGTTAAGATAATTGAAGGTAAAATTAAGATTAAAGATAAAATAAAAATGATGGCTAAAGAATCAGTTTTTGAAGTAACTGAGGTTGGTGTTAATCAAATGGGAAATGTACCAGTTGATGTTTTAACAAGTGGAATGGTAGGATATGTTTGCGCTGCTATTAAAGATATATCTAAAGTATCTGTTGGAGATACTATAACTTTAGAAAATAATATGGCAACAGAACCTGTTAAAGGATATAAACCAATGAAACCAATGGTTTTCTCAGGCATCTTTCCAACAGAATCTAATAAATATGATGAACTTAAAGATGCCCTTGAAAAATTAAAACTTAATGATGCATCTCTTACTATAGAACCGGAGGCATCTGTTGCTCTTGGTTTTGGTTTTAGAACAGGATTTTTAGGCTTACTTCATATGGATGTTATTTTAACAAGACTGGAAAGAGAATTTAATTTAGCAACTATTGCAACAAGCCCATCGGTTATATATAAAGTTTATCTTACAAATGGAGAAATGATAGAAATAGATAGTCCAAATAAAATGCCTGATAAAAGTCAAATTAATTATATTGAAGAACCATATATATATACAAACATTATTGCTCCAAATGAATATATCGGTCCTATTATGGAACTTTGTCAAGATAAAAGAGGAATTTATAAAACAACTGATTATATAGATGAGTCAAGAGTTAATATTCATTATGAAATACCTCTTGGCGAAATAGTATATGATTTTTATGACCGTTTAAAAAGTACAACCAAAGGTTATGCTTCTTTTGATTATGAAATATCTAAATATAATGTATCAGAATTAGTTAAAATGGATATTTTACTTAATGGTGAAGTAGTTGATGCACTATCAGTAATAGTTCATAAAGATTTTGCTTATTCTAAAGGAAGAATAATTACAGAAAAGCTTCGTAAGCTTATTCCAAGACAAATGTTTCAAGTTCCAATTCAAGCAAGTATTGGTTCAAAAATAATAGCAAGAGAAAATATTCCTGCTATGAAGAAAAATGTTTTAGCAAAATGTTATGGTGGCGATGTATCTAGAAAAAGAAAGTTATTAGAAAAACAAAAAGAAGGTAAGAAAAAAATGAAAATGGTAGGTTCTGTTGAAGTACCACAAGAGGCATTTTTAGCTGTTTTATCCGAGGAGTAAATAATGAGAAGTTTAGCTAAAGAAGAAGAAATGAAAAGAAAAATATTAAAGTTAAGTATTTTATTTATAGAAACAAATAAATCTGATAAAGACTTAGCAAAAGAAACCGGAATTCCTGCATCAAGTGTAGGAAGATATTTAACATGCTCTTTAGCTAAAGAAGTTCTTGGTGAAAACACTTTTGATTATATAAAAAAGAAAAGAGAAGAAAATAAAAGTTTAGGGAGAAAAAAGGGAGGGCAGACTTTTGCAAGAAATAATGAATATATAAAAGATGAGTTTGGAAAGTTTATTGGAAGCTTTAAAAAATGAAAATTTCATCTGTTTATATTCATGTTCCTTTTTGCAAGAAAATATGTTCTTATTGTGATTTTTGTAAAGTTTTATATCATGATAAGTGGGTAAAAGAATATCTAAATGCTTTAGAAGAAGAAATTAAATTAAAATATCAAAAAGAGATAATTAAAACAATTTATATTGGGGGAGGAACACCAAGTTGTTTAGATACTATTTATTTAGAAAAACTTCTTAAAATAATAAATGTTTTTAATAAAGATAAAGATTTTGAATTTACTATCGAATTTAATCCAGAAGATATAACTTTAGAAAAAATACATCTTTTAAAAAAATATGGTGTTAATAGAATAAGTATTGGGATAGAAACTTTTAATCAAAAACATTTAAAAACTTTAAATAGAGATATATCCTATGAAGATATAAAAAATAAAATAAAACTTTTAAAAAATAATGGTTTTAATAATATTAATGTTGATTTAATATATGCTATTTACAATCAAACTTTACTTGAACTTAAAGATGATTTAGAAAAGATAGTTTCTTTAGATATTAATCATATAAGTACTTATAGTTTAATGCTTGAAGAAGGTACTATTTTAAATAATAAAAAAACGCCTTTAATAAATGAAGATTTGGATGAGAAAATGTATCAAATGATAATTAAATATTTAAAAGAAAATAATTTTAATCACTATGAGGTATCTAATTTTGCAAAAGATGGATATTTATCTAAGCATAATCTTGTTTACTGGAATAATGAACAATATTATGGCTTTGGCCCGGGAGCAAGTGGATATATAGGAAATATAAGATATACTAACACAAGAAATTTAAACAAATATTTTAAGAAAGAGTATATTTATGAAGCAGAGAACTTAAGCAAAAAAGATATTATGGATTATGAAATTATTTTGGGTTTAAGAAAAACTAAAGGTATTAATGCAAAAGATTTTTACTATAAATATAAAGTTGATATCTTTGTAGAATATAGAATAGATGATTTAGTTAAAGATAAATATTTAATGTATGATAATAATTATCTTTACATAAACCCTGATAAACTCTATATTATGAATGAAATATTAATAAATGTAATATAAATATATGGTAAAATAGGTATAGGAGATTATTATGAATGTTATTATTAGTGCTGGTGGAACCGGTGGACATATATATCCAGCAATTGCTATTATAAATAAATTAAAAGAAAAAGAAAAAGATTTAAATGTTTTATATATTGGTACTCATAATAGAATGGAAAAAGATATTATTCCTTCCCTGGGTATTAAATATGAAAAAATAGAAATATATGGTTTTAGTAAAACTAAAGTGTTTAGAGATTTTAAAAATATATTTTTAATAGCTAGTGCTTATAATAAGTGTAAAAAGATAATGAGAAAATTTAAACCAGATGTTGTAATTGGAGTAGGTGGGTATGTTACTTTACCTGTTATTCTTGCTGCAAAAAAACTAGGTATTAAGACATGTATTCATGAACAAAATAGTATTCCTGGTAAAGCTAATAGATTACTTGGTAAAGTTGATCTTGCTTGTATTTCATATGAAAATAGCAGAAAATATCTTAAAGCTAAAAAAATTGTGTATACAGGAAATCCTTGTGGAGAAAATGCTGTTAATGCTAAAAAAATAGCAAAAGAATCTTTAGGCTTTAATAAAAAGAAAAAACTTTTATTAATAGTAGCTGGTTCTCTTGGAAGTGTAACAATAAATGAGAAATTTAAAAATTTCTTAAATCTAGTTGATGATGAAGATAATTTTGAAGTTTTATATATAACAGGAAAAAATTATTATGATGAATTTATTAAAGATAATGAATTTTCTAAAGGGGTAAAATGTCTTCCTTTTTTAGATAATCTATCTGGTTTTCTTAAAGATGTTGATTTAATAATTACAA
Organism: uncultured Mycoplasma sp.; assembly: GCA_964345805.1. Lineage (GTDB taxonomy): Bacteria > Bacillota_I > Bacilli_A > RF39 > UBA660 > UBA6448. The sequence goes on along the minus strand of CAYFSK010000010.1, from coordinate 6,594 downwards.
GAGCAGGAGCAGGAATAATATCGGAAATGCTTGCTTTAGAAGTGCCTTCAATAATGATTCCATCTCCATATGTTGCTAATAATCATCAATATTATAATGCTCTTGATTTAAAAGAAAAAGGTGTATCTATTTTACTTGAAGAAAAGGAATTTGATGCTAATATTTTATATTTACAAGTAAAAGAATTACTTGAAAATAATACTATGTATATTAGAATGAAAGATAATTTAAATAAACTTGATTTAAAAAATGCATCAACTGCTATTTATGAAGAAATAAAGGAGCTTATAAAAAATGAATGAATTTGGTGAAGTATTTGAAAATGTAAGTTTAAAAGATTATAGTACATTTAAAGTAGGAGGAATAGCTAAATATTTAGTAAAACCTTTTACTAAGGAAAAACTATCTTTATTAATTAAATATTTAAATAAAAATAAAATAAAGTATTATGTAATAGGAAATGGTTCTAATTTAATAATTGATGATAATTATTTTAATGGAGTAATTATTAAACTTGATTATTTTAAAGATATTTCTTATGAAGATAATTTAGTAATTGTATCATCTGGAATTATGCTTGCAAGCCTTGTTAATGATAATTTTAAACATGGCTTTACTAATTTATCTGTTTTAAGTATGATTCCTGGTACTGTTGGAGGATCTTTAGTTGGAAATGCAGGATGTTTTGGAAATGAAATAATGAATCATTTAAAATACACTACAGTTATGGATAAAAATGGTGATATAAAAATTCTTTCTAAAGATGAAATATCTTATGGATATAGATATACATCTTTAAGGGAGAAATATATAGTACTGGATGCTACCTTTATATTAGAAAAAGGTAATGTAAAAGAAACAAAAGAAAAAATAAAAGAAGTGCAACATAAGAAAATAACAACTCAACCTCTTGATAAACCTAGTGTTGGAAGTGTTTTTAGAAATCCAGAAGGTTTATCAGCAGGAGCTTTAATTGATGAGGCGGGATTAAAGGGGAAAAAAGTAGGGGGAGCTATGGTTTCTTTAAAACATGCTAATTTTATTATTAATGAAAACAATGCTTCCTTTGAAGATATTATAAAATTAATTAATATAATAAAAAAAGAAATTAAAGAAAAATATGATATATCTTTAGTGGTAGAACCATTAATATTAAAATGGGATGAATTATAATGAAAAGGAAAAAAAGAAGAAGAAAACTTAAATTAAAGGGTCTTTTTATTATACTAGTTATAATAGCTATTTTAGTAATGTTAGTATTATATTTATTTAAAATGCCTATAAAAAATATTAAAGTAAACGGAAATGTTTTACTTAGTGAAGGTGAAATAATAAGAGCATCTAAAATAGATAATTCATCATCATTTATTAAAACTAGTGGTTATACTATTAAAAAAAGAATAAAAACTCTTGATTTAATTGATGATGTAAAGATTAAAAAGTATTTATTTGGTAAAGTAGTAATTAATGTAAAAGAAAATAAAATCCTATTCTATAACAATAATACTAAAAAAACAGTATTATCAAATGGTAAAGAAATAGAAGCAGAAGAAAAATCTATTGGTTATCCTATTTTAATTAATGAAGTTCCTAAAGAAATTTATCAAAAATTTATCAAAAGTCTTTATGATGTAAAGGGCGAAGTTTTAAAAATGATTAGTGAAATAGAATATAGTCCTAATATATATAAAGATACTATAGTAGATGATGAAAGATTTATTTTAAAAACTAATGATGGTAATAAAATAATTATTAATAATGTTAATATGCATAAATTAAATAAATATCAACAAATATATTTTGGTTTAACTGAAAAAGGAACACTGTATTTAGATAGTAGTAATGATAATTATATTTTTGAAAAGTATAAATAAAGGATAACATGAATTATAATAATAAGATGAAAGAAATATTGGAAAGTTTTGATGGCAAGGTATATAATCTTTTGCTTCATTCTTGTTGTGGGCCATGTTCATCATATGTTATTTCAAGACTTACTAAATACTTTAATATTACGGTTTTTTATTATAATCCTAATATAGAACCAGAAGATGAATATTTAAAAAGAAAAGAAGAACAAAAAAGATTTATTAAAGAATATAAAGGTATAAATAAGATAGATTTTCTTGACTGTGATTATGATAATAAAGAATTTGAAAAAAATATTATTGGTTTAGAGAATGAAAAAGAGGGTGGTAAAAGGTGTTCTGTTTGTTTTCATTTAAGATTAAATAAATCAGCAAAAGTTGCTAAAGAAAAGGGATTTGACTATTTTACAACAACTCTAACCGTAAGTCCTTATAAGAATTCTAAAATAATTAATGAAATTGCATCAGATTTAGAAAAAGAATATGATATTAAATATCTATATAGTGATTTTAAAAAAGAAGAAGGATATAAAAAATCAATAGAGTATTCAAATAAGTATAGGCTTTATCGTCAAGATTATTGTGGATGTAAGTATAGTAGAAAAGGAGATGTTTAAATGAAAAAAAGATTTTTTGAAGTAGCAAAAGGATATGAAAATAAAGGTATTAATCTTCCTGAAAGAAAAACTAAATATTCAGCAGGATATGATGTTGAGGCAGCCGAAGATGTTGTTATTAAACCATTTAGTGTTATAAAAAAACCAACTTTAGTTCCAACAGGAATAAAAGCATTTATGCCAGATGATGAATATTTACTTCTTTGTAATCGCAGCAGTAATCCTTCTAAAAGAGGCCTAGTTTTAATTAATGGAATAGGGGTTGTTGATAAAGATTTTTATGGTAATCCAGATAATGATGGAGCTTTTAGTTATAATTTTATTAACATTAAAGAAGAAGATGTCATAATAAAAAAGGGTGAGTGTATTGGCCAGGCTTTATTTCAAAAGTATTTTTTAGTCGATGATGATAATGCAAGTGGCAAAAGAGTTGGTGGGTTTGGTTCTACAAATAAAAAAAATATTAGATAATCTCTAATATTTTTTAATTTCTTCTGATGCTTGTTGTTTCAAGGGCAACTATATAAGCAGTCCATATAGCAAGAAGAACACTCTTTTTATTTGCAAATAAATCAAACATATCACTAGCATGATTATCTTCCATATTTATATCTTTTGGTTGTTTTCTTGCTATCATATTATACATATAATCTTGACAGCCAAGAACGTAAGAATATACTAGGAAGGTACTTAATTTATTTTCATGAGGAAGATTTTCATAAGTAGTTGTATTAAGAGTATATAAATATCTTTTAAATGCCTGCCATTTGCGATAAGCATCAACATATTTTCTGCTTCTTTTAGCAAGAAAGTATGGATAAATAATAATTGCTACAAATCCCGGTATTAACCAAAGTACATTAGGATTGTATTTATAATAGAAAATTATAAGTAAGATTCCAAAGAAAATATGTATATAATGATATCCAACCCAGGCTTTTCTATTTTCAAACATATCTTTTCGAATTAATTCAACAATGTTTTTATCATACCATTTATAATATTGGTTAGTTAAATTTTGACATTTAACTTTATCAGCTTTTATTTTCTTCAAACTATTAATTGATATAACACCATCAACGCCAAGTATTTTTACAATTTCATCACGAAGAATAGTTTCGTTTTCTGTTAATTGACTTCTTAAACTTGAATTATTTATCGTAAGTTTAATATCTTCTTTTTTGTTACCAAGTTCAAGTCCTTTAGATATTAATAAACCTCTTTTATTAATAACACTTAAGATATTTGCTAAAATACTTTTAACAGAAATGTTTCTTTTAAAAAGAAATTCTACTTCTTCAGGATCTATTGGGCTAGGTATATCGGTTAAATATTTATCTTTAAAATTGCTTTTAAATTCTAGATTATATCTAAAAAATAAATAAAGAAGAATTAGAATATTTAAAATTAAATAGATAATAAAAATAGTGTGTAAAGCTTCTTTGTTTTTAGTAAAATTTATAACCATATCTACAAAAGAATTTGTATAGTCTTTGCTTTTTACAAGAGCATCATCTGCATTTGAGATTAAATTAAGTATCATATATCATCACCTTACCATCTAAAATATATCACATCTTTATTTCTTTTGCTACTATTTACTTTTATAACAATAATTACTATAATAAAGTTGTGATTTAAATGAAAAAAGTTGTAGTTGGAATGAGCGGTGGAGTAGATAGTGCAGTTGCTGCATATCTATTAAAAAAAGAAGGTTATGATGTCATAGCCTTATTTATGCGTAACTGGGATAGTAATATAAATAATGATTTTTTAGGTAATCCCAATGATTTTGATGAAATATGTCCTCAAGAAAAAGATTACAATGATGCAAAAAAAGTTTGTCAAGATTTGGACATTCCTTTACATCGAGTTGATTTTATTCAAGAATACTGGGATTATGTTTTTACTTATTTTCTAGAAGAACTTAAAAAAGGAAGAACTCCTAATCCAGATATGCTTTGTAATAAATTTATTAAATTTGATTTATTTATAAAAGAAGCTAAGAAATTAGGAGCAGATTTTGTTGCAACTGGACATTATGCTAGATGTAAAGATGGAAGATTATTAAAAGCAAAGGATAAAAATAAAGATCAAACTTACTTTTTAGCAGATGTCAAAAAAGGGAGTTTTGATGATGTTTTATTTCCAATAGGGGACTATACTAAAGAGGAGATAAGAAATATTGCAAAAGAAGCAAAAATAGTGGTATCAGATAAAAAAGATTCAACTGGAATATGTTTTATTGGGGAAAGAAATTATCAAGAGTTTATTAAAAATTATTTAAAACCCAATCCTGGTGATATAGTTGATGTTGAAACTAAAAAAGTTATTGGTAAACATAAAGGGTTAATGAACTATACTATTGGTCAAAGAAGAAATGTAGGTTTATCTGGAGATGAGAAAAGACACTATGTATGTGGTAAGGATATAAGTAAAAATGTTTTATATATTGCTTATGGTGATTCAAAATATTTATATTCTGACAGCTGCATAATAGATAATGTTAACCTACTTACAGATGAAAAGTATGAAGATTTAACAGCTAAGTTTAGATATAGGGGAGAAGAATATCCTGTTAAAATAGATTATCTTCCTGATAATAAAATTAAAGTTAATTATAACAATGTAAAAAGTGTTACCCCAGGTCAAGCATGTGTTTTATATAATAAAGATGAATGTATTGGCTGTGGATATATTGATGAAGTATATAAAAATGGAAAGAGGCTTTGGTATTTAAAATAAAGTTGTTATCACCTTTATGTCCTTGTAGCTCAGCTGGATAGAGCGTCCCCCTCCTAAGGGGAAGGTCGAAGGTTCAACTCCTTTCAAGGACACCATAATTAATATAAAAAGACAAATATTTTTAGTATTTGTCTTTTATAAAATATAATAGATCTTTAGAGTTGTTTTGATTAATCATTATCTTTTTGCTTCCTCTGATTATGGAATTGGTGTTACAGGTAAAATAAATGATTTCGATAAAAATAATCCTTATGGTGATGATAAAGTTAAAATGCTTGTCAATGATGCCATGGAATTTTTATATACTTATACATGGGGAGAAAATTCATATTCGCTTGAGGTAAGAGAACAATTTGGTTATTTAACGCCAACTGAATATCAAAAATTAATTAAAGAAAATCTTCCTAACTGTAAAATAATTAAGTGTACTTCATTCCTGCAAGATGGTTATGAAGAAAATTTACTTAACAAAATTAGTATATATGATGATAAAATGAATATAGTAAAGTTACCTAATAGTACTTGTATTATAGTAATAGAAAAAGGTAATTAAGAGGGATAAGATGATTAAAAAAATATGGTTGTTTTCAAATAATGATGAAAAGTCTATTAAAATAAGTGAAGAGATTAAAGAAAAACTTATTTTAAGCGGATATATTATTGATAAGAATCCAGATTTAGCAATTGCAATTGGTGGAGATGGAGCTTTTCTTAGAATGATAAAAAAGACAAATTTTGATAGTAATATGTTTTATGTAGGAATTAATACAGGAACACTGGGGTTTTTACAAGAAGTAAAAACTAGTGAAATAGATTACTTTATTAATGCTCTTAAAACAAATGATTTTAAAGTAGAAGAAGTAGGAATTCAAGAAACAGAAATAAAAACAAGCGAAAATATAGATAAATTTTTATCATTAAATGAAATTGTAATTAGAAATAGAAATTTAAAAGCAACTAAGTTAAATATTAAAATAAATGGTGATTTACTTGAAAAATTTGTTGGAGATGGTATATTAATAGCAACTTCTACTGGATCAACAGCATATAATTTAAGTTATGGGGGAAGTATTGTTTATAATACCTTTAATTCTCTTCAGATAACACCTATTGCACCAATTAATTCAAAAGTATATAGAAACCTTTTTAACTCAGTTATAATTCCTGATCATAAAAAGATAATAATAGAACCTGAAGAAAAGAAAAAAGATTTAATATTAACTGTTGATGGAGTAGTTCATTATTATAATAATGTAGAAGAAATTAAAACAGAAATAAAAGATAAAACAATTAAATGTTTAAGATTAAAGCATTATAATTTTCCAACTAAAATAAATGAAAAATTATTAACTGATTAGTATAAG
>CAYFSK010000009.1:0-25595 GCA_964345805.1 uncultured Mycoplasma sp. | reverse complement strand
GATATATTTGGTGATAAGTGGTTTATGCATCATGAAAGAATAAAAGAAAATTGGTTTTTTAAAGGTGGTAATACAGTATTTTCAAGACAATCTTTGGTAAGATTATGGTGGAGAGCTGAGTGCTCATATGATCCTACAAATACAACTGATCCATATGAATTAACCAAGGTAGCTTTTGATTTTGCTGATCCGTTTAATCAAATAATTGAACGTAAAATAAGTAAAAGTAGAAAAGTATTTAAATGTGCATTAATTGCATTGAGAGATACACCAAACTCTCAAAAGCTAAAAGGTGATGAAAATAGAACAAAATTCGGAAAAGCAATTAATACAATTGCAGGTGTTAAATTAATTGAGTTAATGAAAGAAGAAGAATTAATTCAAATGTTTAGTGAACAGATAGCTGAAATCTTAAATTCTTAGTTTAAAAATAAACCAGATATGGAAAATCCATACCTGGCTTTTTTCTTTTTACCTATACTTTTACCTATACCAATTTTTAAATTATTATAAACTTCTATAAATTATAAAAAACAAAAATCCCTTTATTTATAAGGGATTTAGACTATTGTCACAGGTATAAAACGAACGGACTGGCGGACCCCCTGAAAAGAGCCTAAAGACTCTTTTTTGTTTGAAAAGGGATTTATTATACCAATTTAAATTTACTGGCAAATAATTTAAAAATTGTGAATCAGAGTAACTTATAAAGTGAATTGCGCTATTTTTTTATATATTGATGATTATCTAAATTTACAAAGTATTTCAATTAATGAAAAAATATATAAATTATTTTTAGATGATTTTGAAGAATGTAAAACCAAAAACAGTGTAAATATATAAGTAACATATGAAGAAAAAAACAGATAAATGTAATAAAGTAGAATTTAAAGATAATCAAATAGGTATTAAAGAAAAATATTATTTTATTTTTCGATAAAGTCCAATAGCAACTCCTAATATTTCACAATTATTCATTATAATAGGATTCATTGTATCATTTTCAGGTTTTAATATTACATGACCTTTTTCTTTATAAAATCTTTTTAATGTTACTTCATCATTATCGTTCATTGCAACAACTATTTGACCATTGCTTGCGTTTTTCTGCCTTTGAACAATAACATAATCATTATCAAATATGCCGGCATTTATCATACTATCACCAGATACATGTAAGGTAAATATTTCTTTAGATGATGGAACAAGATAAGATGGGAGAGAAAAATATTCATTGGGAGTTTCAATTGCTGATATTGGTGATCCTGCTGTTATTTTACCAAGAAGAGGAACTTTAATAACATCTTCTTTTTTATTATCATATTCATTTTCAACAAGAAGCTCTAAAGTTCTAAATTTATTATTACTACTTTTTACGTATCCTAGTTGTTCTAAATTTTTAACATGAACAAAGACAGTTGCTGTACTTGATAGATTAACTCCTTTACATATTTCTCTTATAGTTGGAGGATAACCATATTTAGCAGTATATCTTTTAATATAATCTAGAACATCTTTTTGTCTTTTAGTAAGATTATTTTTCATTTTATAGCTCCTTTTCTAGTTTAATTTTATTATAGTAAATATTAAAAGCCAAACGTTTGTTATATATAATCATTGCAATTATATTTAAAAAACGATATAATGAAAATAAATAATAGAATAGTATAGATTTTGTAAATTTTGATATGTTTGTGAGGTGATTAATAGTAATAATAGATTTTAGATTGCGTTATAAAAAAGGAGGAAAAGATAAAAAAATACTTTATAACACTTTTAATGGTAGTAATGCTTTTTCCTATAATGGTTTTAGCTCAAGGAGCAACTTATTATACAAACGCTAGTGGAGTAACATTAACAGAAGAGCAATATAATTATTTAATAGAATATTTTAGTGAAAATACATTATATAGTATGACAGAAGAACAACTTAATTTAATAAAGGATGATAGAAATTTAACTCTCACTACAGAAACAAAATATATTAGAACAGATGAAGTTTATGATAATATGGGTATGGTAATGTATTGTCTTTTGCAAGTTCCATTGCAAGTAAATATGATAACATGCGAGGTGTTCATTTAACTTATAATTATTCAGATGAACTTAATTGATAAAAATAGAATTTTAATAAAACAAAGTAGTTTTAGAAATTCCTTCTTTATTTTATTAAATGATACATATTGAATATAAATTTAATTGTTTTTTGAAAGGAGGTGTAATTTCAATGAAAAAAACAAAGATATTTATTATTATTATCTTTATTTTAGTTATTATATTATGCTTACTAAGTTTTAAAATTTTATCCATAAATAAAGAATTAAATAACAGTAAGTCTATTTATTGTGTAATGAAAGATAATAGTAGCAATAAAATGGAAATCTACTTTGATTTTAAAAACGGCGCGGTATATAGGTATTCAATAATTAATACTAATAAATATGATAAAAATATTAAAGTTGAAACTTATAAAGAAATTTTTGAAAGATTTAATAATAAATATAAAGGAGCAATTCAAAAATTTTGGACAGATAATAATATATATATTACAACTGAAATATATGATTTGGAATTATTAACAGAAAATGAATTTAAAGAAATAACAGGTATGTCTATAAAAAATTTAAAATCAAGAACAAGACAACAAATAATTGATTCTATGATTCCGATGGGTGATGGTGGAAGTTTTAAATGTAATTAATAATTATATAATTATAATTAAAATATAATGTTTGGTATTAAAACAAATTAAAAAACAAAGGGGAATGAAAGAATTTAGTCCCCCTGAAGACTAGCCTTTATGGCTAGTCATTTTTATTTAATAAGGTTGTAAACACAAAGAAAAGTCTGGTTGAGATATTCTTAATTTATACTTCCAGGTACTATTTATAAAGCATATTAAAAAATTAGATCATTTATTATAATAATTATGCTATAATTAGTATACTAAAAAAGTATTTAAGGAGTTATGAATTAAAATATAAATTTAATAATTAATTAAAGTAAATGGAGGTGGTTTATTAAAATGAGAACAAAAATATTATATTTTGTGCATGGAACAACATACGATAACGCCGCAGAAAAATGTAGTGGCTGGAAGAATGTTGAGTTAAATGAGTTAGGTATTCAACAAGCTAAAAATTTAAGGGAGCAAGCTAATAATCCATGTTTTGATGTATTATTTACATCAGATTTAAAGAGGTCTATAGATTCAGCCGAATTTGCTTGGCCTGAATTTGAAAAAATTCAGGATGCAAGATTAAAAGAATGTAATTATGGTGATTTTGATGGCGAATCTAAAGATTTAGTAATTTACGAAAATTACATAGATAAACCATTCCCTAATGGCGAGAGCCTTAAAGATGTAGAAAAAAGAATATCAGATTTTATTAACGATATTAAGCAAGAATATACTGGTAAAAGAATTGCTATTATAGCCCATAGAGCACCACAATTAGCATTTGAAGTATTAACAAAAGATATTACTTGGGAAGAGGCTATAGAAAATGATTGGCGAAAGACTAAATCTTGGCAGCCAGGATGGGAATATTATTTAGATTAAGAAAAGAGTGTGCAAATGTTTAGTAAACATTTATTTATGATGCAAGAAATAAAAAATAGTAGTATATTATCCATATATAATGCCCAATGGAAAAGTTCTATTAAAGATGAACTGGGTGGCTAAAAACCCAAATAAATTACAACCATATTATTGGTTAGATAAAAAATAACTATACAGAACAATATTTGTAATCTAGTGAGGAGTAGTATGAAAAATGAAAAGTTTATAAGTTTGTTACCTTTAAATACTGAAAGACTTATAATGAAGCCGACCTCTACTGATGATGTTGATTTAATGTTAAAGTTGGACACGCAAGAAGAAACTCAACTCTATTTAGGGGGAGTAAAAAGTGTAACAAGGGAAGACAGAATAGAGTTTTTAAGAAAAAAAGCAAATAAATTTGAATCTGGTCAAGCAGGATCACTTACAGTTATTTTAGACAACAAACCAATTGGATTTGTTGGACTTAGAATTGATGAGTTTAATAATAATGCTGAAATATCATACATTTTTGACTTGGATTATATAGGTAAAGGTTATTGTACTGAAGCTTGTAAGAAGCTTGTTGAAATAGGCTTCAATGAGTTAAATTTGAATAGAATATACGCTGATACTATTGAAGGTAATGAATCATCTAGAAAGGTATTAGAAAAATTAGGATTTAAACATGAAGGTACACGAAGAAAACAAGTCTATGTAAAGAAAATCAATCAATATAAAGACTTTTATGATTATGGGTTATTGATAGAAGAGTATAAAGATTAGTAGATAATTATTTTTATATTTTAAGAAGGTAACTTCTTTTTTTAGATTTATATACTGTTACGTATTATCAAAAGATATTAGATGCTTTTCAATTTAAGACTCTTACTATTATTCCGCTTATTGTATATGGGGTATTATTGATAATATCTACAATACTTGGATATTTTTGAAAAAATATTAGATAATGCAACACGATCATATAAACCAGTTCATGCTTTAGAAACTGCCAAAAAATCTGATGAGAGATTTAATGAAACTTGGGAAATAATAGAAACCAAAAATTATAATTCGGAAACTAACCGAATATTCAATTCAAAATTGTCACTATATCAACCGCTATATATGGAATTAGAAATTAATGGAGAAGTAAATCAATTGGAATCAAAATTTATAAAAGAATTGGAAAAATATGAATCAACTATTGAGTGGTTTTGGAAAAACGGAAAAGAACACATGGAAAGTAATTTTGGAATACAAAAAGAAGATAAGACTACTTTTCAACCAGATTTTATAATCAAATTTGAAGATGGTAGAGTTGGTATTTTTGATACCAAGGCAGGAAAAGGACGTGATGAAGAAGATAATAGGGTAAAATCTAATGCTTTATATAAGTATATTACTGAAGAGAGATTTAAAGGTAAGAACTTAATTGGTGGATTTGTTATTTTAGATGGAGAAACTTTCAAATTTTATCAACATGCCACTTACTCAACGTTTGAAAGCGAGCCTGATAAATGGGAAAAATTTAACAATTTATTTCAATAATATTTATATAATTCGGGGGTTAATATGGAAAACTTTTTTATTGGTTTTGTAATTATAACTTTATTGTCAAATATTTTTAATTATATAGGAGAACTAAAATGGGGGCTTTTTAGTTCTATTTTTGATTTGTTTGGAACAGTTCTTAAAATTCCATTATCACTAGAAGATTTACTCATAATGGGATATAAGTTAGAATTTATAATTATGGTTATTGGTACATTAATAATCGTTCATAAAATCTATAAATTCTTTAATTAACATATATAAGTTACATTGAACCGATGGGTTCATTTTTCTTTTTGACATATCAATATAAAATTATTATAATGTTTTTGATTTAGATACCTATGAAATGGTGTGTTAAACCCTTTAATTGGAAACATGAGGGGACACATATTAAACGTTAATATTGATGAGTTAAATGAAAATAAAACTGTTATAGAGAACTATAAAGAGGATTTTGATGATGAATTAGAACATTTAAATTTAATGCATAAAAGAATTTAACTATTATGATAATTTCTACTTAGAAGATATTATCATTATGTTAAGGGCAAGCAATGAATGATTTAAATTTTTATGAGAAATATTATGAAAAAGATAGTAATAGGTAGTAAGAATAAAATAAAAAAATTATGATTAATTCAATTATTATAAAAGATAAATATTATGTTATAATAAAAAAGGATTTTTTAAATCCTTTTATTATGGAGTGTATATGTTAAAAATATTAAAATATTTAAAATTAAAAGATTGGTTAATATTACTAATAATATTGTTATTAGTGGTAATGCAAGTATGGTTAGATTTAAAACTACCCGATTTTATGTCAGAAATAACTATATTAATTCAAAGTGAGAGTGGTAAGTTAAATGATATATTAACCAATGGTTTATATATGCTTTTATGTGCATTTGGTAGTTTGGTGTTCGCTATATTTAATGGTTACTTAATATCAAAAGTATCTAGTAGTTTTTCACATAATATAAGAGAAAACATATTTACTAAAGTAAGTAAATTATCTATGAAGGAAGTAAAAGAATTTTCTACAAGTAGTTTAATAACTAGAACTACTAACGATGTTAATCAAATAGAGATGTTAGTATCTATGGGTGCACAGTTGTTATTTAAAGCACCAATAACTGCAGTATGGGCTATTAGAAAGATTTTAAATAAATCTTTCGAGTGGAGTCTTTTAACGGGTGTTGCTTTAATAATACTTTTATCTACTATAGGAATAATATTCTATTTTGTATTCCCAAAATTTAAATTAATACAAAAATTAATAGACAAATTAAATGGAGTAACAAGAGAAAATCTAACTGGTATTAGAGTAGTTAGAGCTTTTAATGCTGAAGAATATCAAGAATCTAAATTTAATAAAGTAAATAAAGATTTAACTAAAGAACAATTATTTACTCAAAAGAAATTTGCTATAATGAATCCTACTATGATGACTGTAATGAATACTTTAACACTAAGTATATTCTTTGTTGGATCTATTTTAATATCTAATGCTGGACTATTAGATAAAATAACTATATTTGGTAATATGGTGGTGTTTAGTTCATATGCAATGCAAGTAATAATGTCATTTATAATGCTTGCTATGATATTTATGATGGTACCTCGTGCAGAAGTATCTGCTAAGAGAATTAACGAAGTATTAGATAAAGAAATAAGTATTAAAGATGGTAGTATATCTAATAAGAGTAACTTAGGAACAGTTGAATTTAGAAATGTGTCATTTAAGTATCCAGATGCTGATGAGTATCTTCTTAAAGATATAACATTCAAAGTTAATAAAGGAGAAACCGTATCATTTATTGGTTCTACTGGATCTGGTAAGTCTACATTAATAAACTTAGTGCCAAGATTTTATGATGTTACTGATGGAGAAATATTAGTGGATAACATAAACGTTAAAGAATATACTGAAGAGTCATTAAATAAAAAGATTGGTTATGTGTCTCAAAAACCAGTAATATTTAATGGTAGTGTTAAATATAATGTTTCTTATGGCAAGAAAATGAAAGATGAAGTTATAAAAGAATCATTAAAAGTAGCTCAAATAAACGACTTTGTAGTTAAAATGAAAGATAAATATAATACGAATGTTGCACAAGGTGGAACAAATATATCTGGTGGTCAAAAACAAAGAATCTCTATCGCTAGAGCAATAGCAAAATCTCCATCTATATATATATTCGATGATTCATTCTCAGCGCTAGACTATAAGACAGACTTAAAATTAAGAACAGAATTAAAGAAATATACTAAGGATGCTACTAGTTTAATAGTTGCTCAAAGAATAGGAACGATAATGCACTCAGATAAGATTGTAGTGTTAGATCACGGTAAAATCGTTGGAATGGGTACTCATAAAGAGTTACTTAAAAACTGTGATATATATAAAGAAATTGCTTATTCACAATTATCAAAGGAGGAATTAGAAAATGAAGGGTAGAAAAATAAGTCCTCAAGGCAATGATCAAGCTAAAGATTTAAAAGGAACCTTTAAAAGATTATTTATTGAAATAAAAGGGTATAAAAAGACTATTCTAATTGCGTTAATACTATCTATAGTTAGTGCAGTAATTGCAATTGTTACACCGAAGAGACTAAGTACACTAACAGATGAAATATCAAAAGGATTAATGGTGGATTCAAAATTAATGACAGAATTAACAACAAAAATTACTAATAATAACTTTAATGATATTACAATGAATGATATTAAAATAAGTGGTGATGAACAAAAAGCATTCTTAAGTATAATGAGTGAACTAAAAGATGAAAAGAATAAAGATAGAATATACTCTAAGATAAAAGAGTTACCAACTAGCGTACAAGAGTTATTAAAACCAACTATGAATAAAGGTAGAATATTAAAATTATCTATACTACTTTTATCATTATATTTAATAAGTAATCTATTCGCATATATTCAAAATATAATAATGATAAATACTGGTAATAAATTCGCATACGATCTAAGAAAAAAGACTGCAAGTAAAATAAATAGATTACCACTCAATTATTACGATAAAAATACTACTGGAGATATATTATCCAGAGTAACTAATGATGTAGATAATATAAGTGCAACAATAAGTCAATCTATAACATCTTTAATATCTAGTCTAATAATGATTTTAGGTGCCGTAGTAATGATGTTTTATACTAACTGGATACTTGCTATATCGGCGATATTTTCATCAATATTTGGTTTTATATTTATGATGGTAATAATGAAGAACTCTCAAAAACACTTCGTACAAAAGCAAGAAGAACTAGGTAGTTTAAATGGACATATAGAAGAGATATATTCTAGTTTAAATGTAGTAAAAGTATATAATGGTAGAGAAGAAGCTACTAAAGTATTTAAAAAATATAATGATAAACTAAAGATAAGTAATGAGAAGAGTCAATTCTTATCGGGTTTAATGATGCCTATGATGATGTTTATAGGTAACTTTGGATTTGTAGTTGTTTGTATAGTAGGAGCACTTCTAGCTTTAGAAGGACACATCACATTTGGAGTAATCGTGGCATTCATAATGTATGTAAGATTATTTACTAATCCAATGAGCCAAATAGCACAAGGATTAACTTATCTTCAAACAGTCGCAGCATCTAGCGAAAGAGTATTTGAATTTTTAGATGAAGAAGAAATGAATAGAGAAGATCATATTACTAAATATTTAGATAAGAAAAAAGTAAAAGGTATAGTCGACTTTAAAGATGTATCATTTAAATATCCTGATAATAAAAAAAATACTATAAAAAACTTTAATGCAAGTATAAAACCAGGCTCTAAAGTAGCGATAGTAGGGCCTACTGGAGCAGGAAAAACCACAATGGTTAATCTACTTATGAAATTCTATGAAATAACTAAAGGAGATATATTAATAGATACTGTATCTATTAATGAATTAAGTAGAAAAAATATTAGAGAATTATTTACTATGGTTCTTCAAGATACATGGATGTTTGAAGGAACTATAAGAGATAATATTATTTATAATAGAAAAGATATAAGCGATAAAGAGTTAGAAGATATATGTAAATCTATAGAATTAGATCACTTTATAAAAACACTTCCACAAGGTTACGATACAGAACTATTAGATAGTGATTCTATATCTTCTGGTCAAAAACAATTAATAACAATCGCTAGAGCAATGTTAGAAGATTCTCCATTATTAATATTAGATGAAGCTACATCCAATGTAGATACTAGAACAGAAGAGTTAGTACAAAGAGCAATGGATAAGCTAACTAAAGGAAAAACATCATTTATAATTGCACATAGACTATCTACTATTAAGAATGCTGATTTAATACTAGTTATGAAAGATGGTAATATAGTAGAACAAGGTAATCATGATACATTAATGAATATGAATGGATTTTATTCAGAACTTTATAACTCACAATTTGAGTTATAAATATGATAATTTTTTGATATAATGAATTTAACTAGGAGGCTTTATGAGAGACCTTAAAGGCTTGTATAATGATGCAATATATATACATGACAGACAAATGTCCGCGTAATTGGGATAGAACTAATGAATTATATACATTTGTAAATGATGATGATTATAAGAAGAAAAAATATAGAAAGCACAAAAGTCAGCAACAACAAATTTTACTAAATATGTATTCATTAAATCAAAATGTGTCTACTTCTATATAAAAGAATCATATTCAGCTAGTAGTTACAATGGTGGAATAACATTCACTAAGGATATGATTGATAATATGCCAATTCCACAATTAACCGAAATTGAAGAACAAAAAATAATTTAATTGGTTGATTATTTAATCAATAAAACTAACTATGAAACAAATTTAGCTAGTTTAAATAAACTAATATATAAATTATTTTTAGATGATTTTGAAGAATGTAAAACCAAAAACAGTGTAAATATATAAGTAACATATGAAGAAAAAAACAGATAAATGTAATAAAGTAGAATTTAAAGATAATCAAATAGGTATTAAAGAAAAATATTATTTTATTTTTCGATAAAGTCCAATAGCAACTCCTAATATTTCACAATTATTCATTATAATAGGATTCATTGTATCATTTTCAGGTTTTAATATTACATGACCTTTTTCTTTATAAAATCTTTTTAATGTTACTTCATCATTATCGTTCATTGCAACAACTATTTGACCATTGCTTGCGTTTTTCTGCCTTTGAACAATAACATAATCATTATCAAATATGCCGGCATTTATCATACTATCACCAGATACATGTAAGGTAAATATTTCTTTAGATGATGGAACAAGATAAGATGGGAGAGAAAAATATTCATTGGGAGTTTCAATTGCTGATATTGGTGATCCTGCTGTTATTTTACCAAGAAGAGGAACTTTAATAACATCTTCTTTTTTATTATCATATTCATTTTCAACAAGAAGCTCTAAAGTTCTAAATTTATTATTACTACTTTTTACGTATCCTAGTTGTTCTAAATTTTTAACATGAACAAAGACAGTTGCTGTA
The DNA here is from genome assembly GCA_964345805.1 of uncultured Mycoplasma sp. GTDB lineage: Bacteria > Bacillota_I > Bacilli_A > RF39 > UBA660 > UBA6448. Next base: position 14,979 of record CAYFSK010000009.1, on the reverse strand, counting down.
CTTGATAGATTAACTCCTTTACATATTTCTCTTATAGTTGGAGGATAACCATATTTAGCAGTATATCTTTTAATATAATCTAGAACATCTTTTTGTCTTTTAGTAAGATTATTTTTCATTTTATAGCTCCTTTTCTAGTTTAATTTTATTATAGTAAATATTAAAAGTCAAACATTTGTTTTTATTTTATTTTATATTTAATTATGGTAAAATACTGTTTAGGATGTGATAATTATGGCTGTAAAAAATGATATGATGCTTAATACCGTAAAGTTACTTGCTCTTGATATGATAAATGAGGCTGAAAGTGGTAACCCTGGTATTGTTCTTAGTGCTTCACCAATTTTATATAGTCTTTATTTAAAACATTTAAATAACTTTAGTAAAAATCCTAAATGGATTAATAGAGATCGTTTTATTATGTCTTGTGGACATGGCTCAGCCATGTTATATTCAATGCTTCATTTAGCAGGATATGATTTTTCTTTAGAAGATTTAAAAAGATTTAGACAAGTTGATTCTTTTACTCCTGGTCATCCTGAAGTTTCAAGAGAACTTGGGATAGAGGCAACAACAGGACCACTTGGCCAAGGAATAGCTACTGCAGTTGGAATTGCGATGGCTGAGCGATATTATGAAAATTTAGCTAAAAAAGTAGATCCTAAAAGCAAATTAATTGATTTTTATACTTATGTTTTATGTAGTGATGGAGATCTTGAAGAAGGTATTAGTTATGAAGCTTTATCTTTTGCCGCTAAACAAAAATTAAATAAACTAATTGTTTTATACGATAGTAATGATATGAACTCTGATGGTCCAACAATTAACTCTAATATCGAAGATATTGAAGATCGTTTTGAAGCACTTGATTTTAATGTTTTATATGTTAAAAATGGCCATAATTTAAGTGAAATTAATAATGCTTTTAAAGAGGCTAAGAAAAGTAAATATCCAACAATTATTATTTTTAAAACTATTTTAGGTAAAGATTTGAAAAAGGAAAATAGTAATCTTTTACATACTGGAGGAATTGATGAGAAAGATATTATTGATTTAAAAGCAAAATATAACTTACCAAAAGAATCTTTTAAATATGATGAAAAGATTAAAGAAAAGATTATTACTTCAATTAATACAAGAGTAGAGAAAAAATATAACAATTGGTTAAAAGAATATGATAAAGCTAAAAAAAGTAGAAATGCTGATTTAGTTTATATGATTAATTTACTTGAAAATGATGAGTTTAAAGTTGATTTTGATAGTAATAATTATAAGATTAGTAGTGATTATTTTGAAGATGGTAGATTATCTAATCAAAAAGCAATTAATTTTATTTCTCCGAAGACTAAATTCTTTTTAGGAGGATCAAGTAATATTACTTCTTTAACTAAAGCACGTATTACTAAAAGCGGGATATCATCTCCAGAAAATCCTTTAGGAAAAAATATTGCTTTTGGTGTAAGAGAGCATGCAATGGCAGGTATTTTAGGAGGTATGGCTTTATGTAACTTAAGAGTTTTTTCATCAACTCTTCTTGCTTTTGCTGATTATATGAAACCAGCTATGAGAATTGGGGCAATGATGAGACTTCCTATTACTTATATATTTACTCATGATAGTGTTTCTATTGGTGAAGATGGTCCAACTTTTCAACCCATAGAGCAACTTACGATGCTAAGAAGCATTCCTAATATGAGAGTTTTTAGACCATGTGATATTAATGAAATAATGGGTTCTTGGGAATATATCTTAAAACATAAAGGACCATCATGCTTGGTTATTTCTAAAGATAAAATGATTTTAAATAAACATACTAATGGAAAATATGTTCAATATGGAGCATATATTGTTAGAAAAGAAAAAGAAAAGTTATCAGGAGTTTTAATTGCAACTGGCTCAGAGGTAGCAATTGCTATTAAAATAGCTGAAGAACTTTATACCCAAGGAATTGATTTAAGAGTAGTATCAATGCCATGTATGGAACTATTTTTAAAACAAAATCCTATTTATGAAGAAAAACTTTTACCAAAAGAAGTAAAGATTATTACTTTAGAGGCATCATCATCAATGATGTGGAACCGTTTTGCAACAAATAAAGATTGTGCAATAGGAATTGATGAATTTGGTGTATCTGGTAAAAAAGATGATGTACTAAAGTATATGAACTTTGATTATAATTCTATTTTATATCAAGTCAAGAAGAATTTTGATTGATAGGTTGATAGAAAAAACAAGTTATAGTAAAATACTAATTAAGGAGATATTTATAAATATGTTAGAAACAGTATTATGGAGCATTGGTTCTCTTATCGTTGGAATAATTATTGGTTTTTTAATATCTAAACATTTAATGAAAAAGCAATTAACTGAAAACCCACCGATAAATGAAAAAATGATTGAAGCTATGATGAGTAGTATGGGAAGAAAGCCTTCTGCTAAACAAGTAAAGCAAGTCATGAATCAAATGAATCGATTTAAATAAGAGAGAAATCTCTTTTTTATTTGTTGTATTGTATTATTTTAATTTGAGTACTATAATTAAATCAATATAAGAAAGTGAAGAATATGAAAAGTAAGAAGGTATATTTACTAATGATGTTTGTGTGTACTATTATTTTTTTTGGAACAGTATTAATCAATAGTAATATTCAAAACACATTAAAAATGGCAACTAAAAAGATGGCTGATTTTAAAATAATTACTGTTTGGCCTAGGGAAGATAAAAGTTTAAAAGAAGAAATAAATGTTTTATTAAATGTTAATCATGTTATTGATGCTTATGAAGGTGGTTATAAAGAGGCTTTTGTAGAAAGTAGTTTTAAAAATAAAAGAATTGATGGAAATATTACTTTATTAAGAGGAACATCTAAAACATTACCTGATATTATTAAAGGAGATGGTTTTAATGATGAAAATAGTGGTGTTGCAATATGTCCAGAAAAATTTATTCCAATATCTGATTTAGCTTTGGCAAGTAAAAAGGATATCATTAATGCTAATAAGATTATTGGTGATACTTTTTTTATTAAGTACTATAGTTATAATAAAGAAGGTAAAAAAATAATTAAAAATGATGAATATACTAAAGAATTTAAAATTATTGGAACTTATGATAACTCGAAAATATTTAATGAAAATAATAGTTGTTATATTTCTAGTAATGATTTAAAAGAAATTATTGAAAAACAAAGAATACATGAAAAGATAAATAATAGTAATATCACAGTTACAAATAGTATAAATGTTGTTATAGATAATACTAATAATGTTAATAAAGTTATAAAAGATATTAAAAAGCTAGGTTTTGAAGTATCAGAAATTAATGCAAAAGTTGATATGAAAGATATTAATAACCTTAATACTATTATTATATTTACTTTAGTTATAACAATATTTATTGTAATTATAATATCTAGGTTTTATATAAAAGATAATAATTATATCAAAGTAAATAAAATAATGTCTTTAAATTTAACTGTTTATTTACTAGGTTTAATATCATCTTTTGTTATATTATATTTGGTAAAAAACAATATAGCTGAACTTTTTAAATTTGATTTAATAATTGGTGGAATTAAGATATATTTTTTATCTGTTATAGCAACTTTTTTATTAATAGTTTTAATACCTAGTGTAATAACAAGTTACTTTATTTCTAAAAAAGCAAAATAACTTGCAGTTTTATCATATTTATATTAAAATAAATATATTGTTTTAAAAGTTATGACCAAGAGGGGATATATTAAAGTTTAAAGAAAGCTAGTGGTTGATGAAAACTAGTAATGATAATATATCTAGATCACTTGCAAACTGCTTATCTGGAAAAAAAAGTAGGATAGGCCGCTGAAGAAGCGTTATATAATTTAAGAAAAAAATAAAGGTGGTACCGCGGTTTTTCGCCCTTTGGTATTACCTTTTTTATATGGAGGGTGTTATGTTTAAAAAACTAAGTGAAAAAAGTGTTTATGAAGCAGAAAATGATATTAGAGATTTTTTTGAAAAAGAAAAGATTTTTGAAAAGTCTGTAAGAGGAAAAGAAAATTTTGTCTTTTATGATGGTCCAGCAACTGCTAATGGTAATCCTGGGCTTCATCATATGGTAGCTAAATTTTTAAAAGATACTTTTGGTAAATATCAAGTAATGAATGGTAAAAAAGTTATTCGTAAGGTAGGATGGGATACTCATGGACTTCCTGTTGAAGTACAAGTTGAAAAGGAACTTGGTTTTTCTGATAAAAGTGATATTGAAAAGTATGGTATTAGTAAATTCAATCAAAAATGTCGTGAATCAGTATGGAAAAATTTAGATTCTTTTAATAGATTAACTAAAGAAATGGGTCAATTTATTGATCTTGATAATCCTTATATTACTTATGATAATTCATATATTGAAACCGAGTGGTATATTTTAAAGAAATTTTTTGATGAAAATATGTTTTATGAAGGACAAAAAATTGTTCCTTGGTGTCCTAGATGTGGAACAGCTCTTGCTTCGCATGAAGTTGCGCAAGGATATGAAAATATAACAGCAAATACTGTTTATGTTACTTTTAAGAAAAAGAATAGTGATGAATATTTTCTTGTATGGACAACAACTCCTTGGACACTTATTTCTAATGTAGGATTATGTGTTAATCCCAATGAAGATTATGTAACTATTTTATCTAAAGGAAATAAATTTATTATGGCAGAAAAATTAGTTTCGTCTTTATTCGAAGAATATGAAGTATTATCTAAATGTAAAGGAAAAGATTTAGAATATACTGAATATGAACAGTTAATGCCATATTTAAAACCAAGTAAAAAAGCTTTTATGGTAATGTGTGCTGATTTTGTTACAACTGAAGATGGAACAGGTATTGTTCATATTGCTCCAGCTTTTGGTGAAGATGATAATCAAGTATGTAAAAAATATAATATGCCATCACTTAATCCAGTTAATGAAGATGGAACATTTAATGAAGGACCTTGGAAAGGTGAAAATATTTTTGATGCTGATTTAAAAATAGTTGATTATCTAAAAGAAGAAGGTAAACTTTTTAGAAGACAGAAGATGGATCATGAATATCCTCATTGCTGGAGATGTCATAGTCCACTTGTATACTATGCAAGACCATCATATTATCTTGAAGTAACAAAGATAAAAGATAAAATAATTGATGCTAATAATAAAGTTAATTGGTATCCAGAATATGTTGGTACTAAAAGATTTGGTAACTGGCTTTTAAATATGACTGACTGGGCAATATCAAGAAGTAGATATTGGGGAACACCACTTCCTTTATGGAGATGTGATTGTGGTCATATGGAAATGATTGGTTCAGTAAAAGAGTTAAAAGAAAAAGCTGTTGAAAAAATAGATGAAAAGACTCTTGATTTACATAGGCCTTATGTTGATAACATAACTATGAGGTGTCCTAAATGTGGTAAAACTATGAATAGAACTCCTGAAGTAATTGATTGCTGGTTTGATTCAGGAACTATGCCATTTGCTCAATATCATTATCCATTTGAAAATATGGATATTTGGAAAGATCAATATCCAGCCGACTTTATTTGTGAAGGAATAGATCAAACAAGAGGATGGTTTTATTCTCTTATTGTAATAGGCGTCTTTTTAACAGGGACATCACCATTTAAAAATGTTTTAGTAAATGAATTATTACTAGATAAAAATGGTCAAAAAATGCATAAATCTAAAGGCAATTCAATTGAACCATTTGCTTTAATTGAAAAATATGGAGCTGATGCTATTAGATGGTATATTCCATATACATCACCTGTGTGGGTCCCTTTAAAATTTGATGAAGATGGTTTAAAAGAAGTTTATTCTAAGTTTTTTAATCCACTTAAAAATACTTATAATTTCTTTTCTATGTATGCAACTACTGATAAAATAGATATTAAAGATTGTGATGTGAATTATGATAATCTTGAAGAAATAGATAAATGGTTACTTTCAAAATATAATAGTATGTTAAAAGAAATAACTCAAAGTTATGATGAATATGATTTAAATAAAGTAGTAAAATTAGTAACATCTTTTGTATCAGATGATTTATCAAACTGGTATATCAGAAGAAATAGAGATAGATTCTGGGGATCAGAATTTAATAATAGTAAAAAAGCAGTATATAAAACTACTTATGAAGTATTAGAAGGGCTTTGCAGAATAATTGCGCCAATAGTACCATATGTATCTGAGGAAATATATCAAAAATTAACTGGCGATTTATCAGTTCATTTAGCATATTATCCAAAATATGATAAATCTTTAATTGATAAAGAATTAGAAGCTAAAATGGATTTAGTAAGAAATTTAATTAGTATTGGAAGATTTGTAAGAGAAGAAAATAAAATTAAAGTAAGACAACCTTTATCAGAAGTATTAATTGATGGTAAGAATGAAAAAACTTTAGCAAATTTAACTAGTTTAATTAAGGAAGAATTAAATGTAAAAGAAGTTGTATTTGAAAAAAATTTAAATAAATATATGACCTTTACTATTAAACCAGAATTTAAAGTAGTTGGAAAATTATTTGGTAAAAACATTAATATTTATGCTCAAAAACTACTAGAATTATCAAAAGAAGAAATAAATAAATTGCAAAATAATGAAGTTATTAAAATGGAAATTGATAATACGATGTATGATATAACAAAAGAGATGGTTGATATTAGATATAACGCTAAAGAAGGATTTAATATTGGTACTTCTTTAGGTGATTTTGTTATTCTTAATACAACTTTAAATGAAGATTTAATCAAAGAAGGTAATGCTAGAGAATTTATCTCAAAAGTACAAATGATTAGAAAAGAAAAAGATCTTGATATAGCAGATCGTATTATTATTAAATATAATACTGATGGTTTATTTAAGGGTAGTATTATAGATAATGATGAATATATTAAAAATGAAACTTTAGCAGTAGATATTGTCTTTGATAACAATTTATCTTTAGATTATAACTTAAATGATTATAATGTAGGAATTGATGTAATAAAGAAGTAAAACGTATTTATGTTTTACTTTTTTTATGTTAGAATTATTTTAGTAAAGGATATTGTTATGATACTAAGTATGTGTGATAAACCGGAGGTATTAAATACGCTTAGAATAATTAAAACAATTATTAATATTACTATGATAGTTATTCCTATGTTAATTATTATTATGTTAATGATAAATTTATATAAAGCAATTACTTCTGGGAATAAAAACACTGATACTATAAAAAGTTCTATTATTAAAGGATTAATTGCTTTATTTATTTTCTTTATTCCAACATTTATTAATTATTTTGTAACTTTAATTCCTGATACTAAAGATTTTAAGACTTGTTTTGAAGATGCAACACTAGAAAAAATTGATTTAGCGTGGCAAAGGGATGCAGAATATTATATTGGTTTAGCAAAAAAGACTAAAGATAAAGTAAATATCCTTGAAGCAAAAGATAAAATAGCTAATATAAAAGATAAAAGAGTTAGAAATAAACTAAATAAAATGCTTGGCTATATTGAAGATAATGTTAAGTTAGTAAATGAAATAAATGAGATTGTTACAAAAGCAGAACTTAGTCTTTTAAAAGAAGATATTGATAATGCTTTAGCAAGAGTTAAAGAAATAAAAGACTTATCAATAAGAAAAGATTATGAAAAAAGACTAGCTTATGCTAAAAAAAGAATGAATGAAGTTCATGATGCAACAGATGCTGATTATGGTACTGGAGTATGGGAATATAAAAAAGGACTAACTTCTTTACCTTTTGCAATATATGTTCCAGAGAAAGCTAAAAATGCCACAGTTCCACTTCTTGTTTATTTACATGGAGCAGGCGAAAGATCTTCATCATCAAAAGCATTAATTAATTCTGGTTTACTTAAAGTTGTTGCTAATTGGAAAGATACAGGTCTTAAAAATATACCGGCTATAATAGTTGCCCCTCATCTTCAAAGTAAAGATCACTGGAATACTAAATATAATATTAATTCTGTTGAAGAAATTATAAACTATGTATTTCAAAATTATTCAATTAATAAAAGTAAAGTGGTTTTATCTGGTTTTAGTATAGGTGGTTCTGGAGTAATTGTTATCTCTGGAGCTAAACAACATTTATTTAGTGCTCTTGTTATAATGAGTGGCTATCATTCAAGAACAAAGCCATATGAGGAATATTATAGAAAGATGCCAATAAAAGGTTTCTCTGATCCTTTAAATCAAGAATATATGCAAAGTTTTATGTCTAAAAGTAATCATTTAAATGATTATAGAGCTTTAAGATGTGGACATGGTTCAGTTCCAAAACTTGTTTTCGAAGAAGATGCTAATAAGGATGGCATCTCAGATATAGTATTATGGATGTTAAGCCATACAAAGAAATGAGGTAATTAAATGATATTAAGTGCATGTAATGATCCAGGAATATTAAAAAGCATAATGGTAATAAGAAATATAATTAATATAGTTATGATAGTAGTGCCTGCTTTAGTTATTATAAGTATTATTTATGAATTATCTAAAGCAATTATGAATAATAATATGGATCTTGTAAAAGAAAAATTAACAGGAAATATAATAAAGATAATAGTATGTCTTTTTATCTTTTTTATTCCTACTTTAACAAATGCTTTTGTAGGAATGCTTCCTAACACTGCAGAATATAAGGAATGTCTTTTAAAAGCAAATCCTGAGGGTATTCAAATGGCATGGGAGTATGAAGCACAAAGATCTTTAGAAGTAGTAAAAAGAACCAACAAAGAAGAAGATTTAATTGTTGCTAAAGAAATAGCATCACATGTAGTAAATGATGTTGTAAGAAAAAAGATTAATAAACAACTTGATTATATAAACAATAATTTAAAAGAAAGAAGAAAAGCTGAAAATGCTGTTGCAGCAGCTGAAAGAACATTGTTTGAAAAAGATATTAAAAAAGCTCAAGAAGAATTAAAAAAGGTTAAATCTGAACAAGTAAAAAAAGAATATGAACAAAGAATATCGCAGGCTGAAAAAAAAGAAGAAGAAATAGCTGTCTATAATGGTAAAACTTTTGAAAAAGGTGATTGGACATATAAAGGAAAAGGTAATACAGCTCTTCCATATGCAATATATGTTCCCAAAGGAGCAACCGGACCATTACCAGTATTTGTTTGGCTTCATGGATCTGGAGAAGCTGGCTCATCAGCCGATGCTCTTCTTAATTCAGGAATGCCAAAAGCAGTAACTAATTGGAATAAATCAGGGCTTAAAAATATTCCAGCAATAATAGTTGCTCCACATTTGCAAGGATATAAAGATTGGAAATCAGAAAAAGTAGCTGATTCAGTAGAAAGTATTATTAATGAAGTAAAATCTAAACATAGTGTTAATGATAAAAAGGTAAGTTTAATTGGTCATAGTTTGGGAGGATCTGGTGCTCAAGAAATGGCTCCTAAGATGCCTAATACTTTTAATGCTGTTGTTGTTTTAAGTGGATATAATAATAAACCTAAGGATAGTGAATATTTTAGTAATATACCAATGAAAGGTTATTCTGATGGTAGAAATCAAACCCAAATGACATCGTTTTTTGGTAGTTTAGGACGAAGTAATGATTTAGTTAATTTAAATGTATCACATGGTAAAGTTCCTGAGACAGCTTTATATGAAGATGCTAATGGTGATGGAATGTCAGATTTAGTAGCATGGATGCTTGCTCAATAAAAAAATAGAAATTTAATTTTCTATTTTTTCAACTTTATATTCATAATCTTTGGTATCAACTGTAGTTTTAATTATTTTAAATGGGTTTTTTAGCATTCCCATATCTTCATTTTCATATTTAAATTTTTCTTTTTCTATTTTTTCTATTACATCAAGACCTTTTATTACTTTACCAAAACCAGCATATTTACCATCAAGAGAATATTTAGCTTCATCACTTGTTACTATGAAAAACTGACTTCCGGCAGAATTAGGATCACCTGTTCTTGCCATAGAAATAATTCCTTTAGTATGGCTTAAATCATTTTTAAATCCATTTTCATTAAATTCTCCTTTAATAGAGTATCCTGGACCACCATTTCCTTTACCAGTTGGATCTCCACCTTGAATAACAAATCCTTTTTGAACTCTATGAATAGTATTATTATCATAGAAATTATTTTCAATTAGATTAACAAAGTTAGCAACAGTATTATAAGCAACTTTAGGATATAATTCTATTTCAATTATTCCATATTTTTCAAATTCCATTGTAACGATTGGATTTTCTTTTGGCATAATAATCTCATCCTTTCCACTTGTACTAGTGCGAGCTGATAATAGTAATAAATTTATTATTAATAAAAAAACAATAACTCTTTTCTTCACTTAATACCTTCCTTTAAATAGATTATAAGTTATTTTTCTTATTTAATCAATTAAATATAATTGAACTTTTAGTAAAAATTCATTATAATTATATATAGTAGGTGATAGGATGAATAAGAAGGGTCAAGCTTTAGTAGAATTTATTATTGTTGTACCTGTTTTTATTATGCTATTAATAGCATCTTTTGACTTTGTAAGAATAATGCAAACTAAAAGCGATTTAGAACTTACTGTAGAAAATATAATTAGTGATGAAAATTTTGTTATACCAAGTGAATATGAACTTAGAATGGAGACGAAAAATAATCAAAACATTTATTTTTTATCAACAAACGTAGATATTTACTCACCATTTTTAAACCCAGTTCTTGGTAGTAAATATAAAGTATTAATAAAAAGGGCAGTTTATGAATAACAAAGGACAAACTCTTGCTTTATTTATTATTTTAATTCCTCTTATATTAATTATATTTGCTTTTATAATTGATACAGCAATAATTACTCATAATAAAGTAAAACTTGAATCTTTAACAAGAACAATTATTAAAACCTCTATTGAAAGAAATGATAAAAATGATATAATAAAATTATATAATGATAATGATATAAAATATGAGAAGATAGATATATCATTTGATGAAGGATTACATATTAAAATTGAAATTAAAGTTGATAGTATGATGGGAAAAGTAATTGGGAAGAAGCATTATATAGTTAAAACAAATTTAATTGGTATAAAAGATGGTAATAAAGTAAAGATTAAAAAGGGATAGGTATATGGGAAAAAGTAAAGGTAAAAGTTTATGTGTGTTTTCGAGCAAAGGTGGAGTGGGTAAAACAACCATTCTTTTAAACATTGCAGGAACACTTGCAAATATGCATAAAAAAGTATTAGTTATTGATTTTGATTTAACAAATGGGGCTATTGCTACATCACTTAATAGAACTCCTCATAAAACAATATATAACTTTATTGATGATTATACTAATAATCGTTTTAAAGCAATAGATAATTATGCAACTAAATATAATGATTATATTTCTTTTTTAGCTGCACCTTCTGATCCTAGACAAGGAGCTAAAATATCTTCAAAATACATTGAATATATCCTTGGTAATGCTCAGTATGAGTATGATTTTATTTTAATAGATACTAATCATGATTTAAGTGAATTTAATATAACTATTCTTGATATAGTAGATGAAATTCTTCTTGTTTGTTATAACGATTTAATAAATGTTAAAAACATGTATAATTTACTTAAAATATTTGAAGAAACCGGGGTAACAAATTATAAAGTATTACTTAATAATTCTATTTATCCACATAAAAATTATTTTAGTTTGTTTGATTTAAGAAATATAATGAAGTGTAATATAGATTATACTATTGCCAATAATTTTTATTTAAAAAACTATGACAATTATTTAATAGATGGGAAAATTATTACTATGGAAAAAAACTTTGCTAAGTACTATCCAAAAGTATCTATTACTTTTACAAATATTTGTGTAGATTTAATGGGGGTAAAAAATGAAGAATAATTTAAGAGAAGCTTTTAAATATGAACAAATAAAAAGTAATACTAGTCAAATAAATGATTATGAAGTATTCGAAGATAAAAATTTACTTGATACTCTTAGAATGAAAATAGTTGAAAGTATTATTGATAATAACGTTACTGATGAAAATGTTATTGATTTTATTAACTTTGAAATTGATAGAGCAATATCTGAACATAATTTAAGTACTCTTGAAAAAGATCATTTATTTAACTTAATTGATAATGAAATAAATGGTTATGGACCACTTACAGAACTTTTAAAAGATGGAAATATTACAGAAATAATGGTTAATTCTCCGCATGAAGTGTATATTGAACTTGAAGGAAACTTAGTAAAAGATGATAGTATATCTTTTATTAATGATGAACATATAATAAGAACTATTCAAAGATTAATAGAACCAATGGGAAGAACAATTGATTCTTCAAACCCAATGGTAGACTCAAGATTAAAAGATGGTTCAAGAATTAATGCTGTAATACCACCTCTTTCTACTAAGGGACCAGTAATGACAATTCGTAAATTTAAAAGGTCAATGAATAATATTGAAGAATTATTAAGAGTTGGTTCTTTAACAACCGAGATGGCAAGATTTTTAGAAGCTGCTGTTAAATCTAAATTAAATATTATTGTTTGTGGTGGAACAGGTAGTGGTAAAACAACTTTACTAAATGTTCTTAGTTCTTTTGTTAATGAAGAGGAAAGAATAATAACAATTGAAGATGCAGCCGAAATATTTTTAACTCAGCCTCATGTTATAAGTCTTGAAACAAGAACTACTAATTATGAAAAAAGTGGAGAGATAACTATTAGAGATTTAGTTAGAAACTCTCTTCGTATGAGACCAGATCGTATTATAGTTGGAGAAGTAAGAGATAAAGAAGCTTTTGATATGCTTCAAGCTATGAATACAGGACATGAAGGAAGTATAACAACACTTCATTCTAATGGGTGTGCAGATGCTCTTCATAGGCTTGAGACAATGGTATTAATGGGAGCAATGGAACTTCCTGTTAAAGCTATAAGAGAATATATTAAAAGTGCTATTCATTTAGTAGTTAATATGAATAGATATACTGATGGAAAAAGAAAAATAAGTGCTATTTGTGAAGTAGATGGTATTGAAAATGAGGAAATAAAACTAACTGATATTTTTACATTTGAACAAATAGGAGTTACTTCTAAAAAAGAAATAGACGGAGTATATAAAAAACATAAAGTAAAACCAAAATGTTTAGATAAGATGAATTCATATGGTTATATGGAAATAAATGATATGTTTAAATAGAAGGGATAGTAATGAGTAATACACATATTCAATTAATATTTGGATTAACTATAGGTATTATTGTTGTAATACTCGTTTTTGCTTTTTATAAAGTTTATATGTCTATATCAATAGAAAAAAGAATAAGACCTTTTTTACTTAATGCAAATTATATTATTGGACTTTCTTTTAGTGATTTAATCGTAAATAAAGTATTTGGTATTGTTAAGAGGATATCAAAATTTTTAAGTAAATCACATTTTCTTCGAAAATATGCTAATCATTTTAATAGATATTTAGGTTTTGATGAAAATCATAAAATAGAGGCAATGGATTATATTTCACTTAAATTTATTACGATGTTATTTATTGATTCTCTTTATTTTTTAACGGTTTTTTTAAGAATAGCTGAGTTTAGTTTTTATAATTTTGTTATTATATCAATTATTGCTTTTTTCTTAATAGATATCTTTATTATTTTTATTTATACAAGAAAACAAAACTTAACATCAGAGCAATTGCTTGAAGCTGTTGTTATTATGAATAGTGCTTTTAAAAGTGGGAAAAATATCTTAGGAGCTATTGAAATAGTAAGAGCAGAACTTCCTAATCCAATTAAAGCTGAATTTAATATTATTTATCAAGATTTAAAATATGGTATTTCAGTAGAAGGAGCTTTTGAAAGGTTTTATAAAAGAATTAATCTTGAAGAAGCAAAACTTATTACCTCATCACTTGCTTTACTTAATAAAACAGGTGGTAATATTGTATCTGTATTTAATATGATAGAAAATAGTTTTTATGATAGATTAAGAATAAAAAATGAACTTAATGCTCTCTTAGCTACTAGTAAAATATTATATTATTCATTATTAATAATTCCTTTTATTTTTATCTTTTTAATAGTAATGCTTAATCCTGAGTTTTTTAAACCTCTTGTTACAACAAAAGTTGGTTTTTTAATAGATATAATACTTGTTTTCCAATATTTTATATATATATTTATCATTAAAAAAGTAATGAAGGTGGATGAAGTATGAGAAAAAATATGTTTATTAAAAAAATATTTCGTGATTCAACAATAAAGAATACAGAAAGAAAAATCCAATCTTTAGGTTCTTTTAATAAAATTGATATTAATATCTTTTTAAAAGTAAAATTTATTTTGCTATTTTTAACATTTACTTTATTATTACTTTTTGGTGATCAAGGATACTTATCAGCACCAGTTTTTACCTTTGTTATTTATTATTTATATGATTATACATTACTTGATATAAAGATTAAAAAAAGAAGTAAACAAATGGAAAAAGAAGCTGTCTTTTATTTTAAAGTTCTTGCTTTAACAATTGAACATGAAAAGAATTTAAAAACTTGTTTTGAGATAACTTCAAATGCTATTGATAGTGATTTATCAAAAGAACTTAGAATATCTTTAGAAGAATTAAAATATGGTAAAAGTTTAACAGAAGCATTAAATGATACTAAGAAAAGAATACCTTCAAAAGAAGTTAATAATGTTTTATTTAATATTATAGAATCTAATAAATATGGTAATAGTATTGTAGATTTATTAAATAATCAAATAGAATATCTAACTGATAAAAGAATTCTTTCTATAAAAGCACAAATAAATAAACTTCCAACAAAAATATCAATTATATCAGTAATCTTTTTTATACCTTTAATATTATTATTAGTATTAGGACCAGTATTAATTAAGTATTTCATTAAGTAAGAATATATGTTATAATATATTTATGAGTAAGATAAGAAAAATAATATTATCAGTAATTAT
>CAYFSK010000008.1:0-30656 GCA_964345805.1 uncultured Mycoplasma sp. | reverse complement strand
ACTTTTAGTATAACATATTTTTAATTTTATCCATAATCTTTTTCACATTTCCTTTCCTTATGATTGAATATTATAGTTTCCTGATCCTCTCCATGTGGTCCATCTAGATGCATTTCTAAACTCTATGCATGAAGATGAACCATTAATATTTATTAATCTAGGTCTTGTAAAAGATATTTGACTCATATTTGCAGCAGTCCAACCAGGACCTAGTGTTAGATTAGTAATACCAGAGTAATAAGCAAAGTTTGTTAAATCAACTGATGTATTATTAACTTTAAATCCACTTAAATTAGCATTAAATACACCTGCATTTGCTCCTGTTGATTTAAACATTGAATGCATATTAGCCACTTTGGCAGTATTAAATTTATCTCCTAAATCTAATGTAAAAACAGTACTATTATAGCCAGCTGATGTAAACATTGCATACATGTTTGTTACATTCGAAGTATTAAATTTTTTACCTAAATTAATAGTGAAAAATGTGTTTTTATTATAACCAGTTGCATAAAACATGCCTTGCATGTTAGTTGCTTTTGAAGTATTAAATTCTGAACTTAAATTAAATACTAAATTATTATGAGAAAAACCAGTATAATGAAACATATATGCCAAATTGGTCATGTTAGATGTATTAAATGATCCTGGTAATTCAAAAATAAAATTTCTTGTAACTGAACTTCTACCAAAATTAGAAAACATAAAAGCACCATCTGTAACTTTAGATGTATTAAAACCTTGTCCAAAATTAGTTCTCATTATTTGGGCAGATATATCCGCAGAACTTTGTTTACCAAAATTAAATGTTGTTGCATTTTGACCAACATTTCTAAACATTCCTCGCATATTAGTTATTTGTGATGTAATAAAATTATTTCCCAAAATTAAACTAAAAGCACCTGTTACATTAGAACCAGCGTTTTCAAAAGCTCCTTGCATACTTGT
The DNA here is from genome assembly GCA_964345805.1 of uncultured Mycoplasma sp. GTDB lineage: Bacteria > Bacillota_I > Bacilli_A > RF39 > UBA660 > UBA6448. The sequence continues at coordinate 29,708 of CAYFSK010000008.1, read as the reverse complement.
AACATAACTAGTATCTAATTGAGATAATTCAATTTCATATAAGTCAATTCCTTCTTTAAAGGCACTAACAAAAGATGGACCTACTTTAACTCCGCCTCTTTCACCTAACATTACTGATGTTCCACTTCTCCATGCTACAACAACATCTTCTCCTGGAGCATCAGCAAAATAAACAAAGTTTGGTTCATTAACTTGATAATCAAGGTTAAAATGATTTAAATCAACTGTTCTAATACTAGTAAAACCAGATAATTTTGGCTGACTATTAAGAAGAGCATATAAAGATCTTGCTGATGTTGATTCTAATTTTGGATAAGTTGAAAGTCTTTTAACTTTATCATTTAAGAAAGTGTTTTGACTATATATTAATGATGGTACATCAACAAAATCTAAAAATATATCATCAATAATATTATTGTTGTTTAAATAATTAGTATTATCATAGTTTTTTGTATAAACAGGTATATGACATTGATATATCTTTCCACAAGGTAAACTATCACTATCAATACAATTAACTGGAACACTACAATTTACTTCACCAAAAAAACCTTGACCATAAGTCCAACTTCTTCGTATATTAGCTCCTACAATACTATTGATATAAATAGTAATATTATTACCAGATGCAACTATAAAAAATATTCGGTTAGCAACATCAGTAACTCTAATTGTTGTATTATTTATTTTAATAGCTTCTTTAACAGTATTAACTCCTATTTCATCTTTTATTTTTCTTACTATTTCCATTCTTTGATTTTGATCATTTACAGCAAAATAATCATTCTCTTTATCAAAAGTAATATCACCAAGAAGTTGATACATAAAAAGCATAATTAAAGAAATAAGTGCAATACTTATTACAAGTTCTACAATTGTTAAACCCTTTTTACTTAATTTCTTCATTTAGCTCCTTTATTATTGTTTTGCTATATTATAAATGTTTTTCTTTAAATCTTTTTTATATTCATTTAATTTAACTCTATTATTTGCATAAGTACCTACTATAAGTATTAACAGTAGTGAAAAAACAAAGAAAAATGAATATATAATAGATATTGAAATAAATCCTTTTTTCTTATTCATAATACACCCAAGCAAGATAATGAGCATTTTCACATAACATATCTATGCTTATTTGTCCTTTCTCAAGCTTTGTTTTATCAGCTGCTGATAAACTTGCTTTTTCATTTTTAATACATTGGTTATAATTAATAAAATCACTTAAACGATCAGTACCATTTCTTTTAACAACATATTCTGCAAGCAAAATAGATGATACATTTCCTGAATTATCATATTTTCTTATTATTGGTACATCAATTGTTTTTAAATAATTAATAAAATTCTTATTAGTATGATGTTCTAAAGCTTTTTTTGTATTAGTACATTTCATATTAGTAAGTTCTCCAGCCAAACAATTTTTTAAAGGAATAATATCACTTATTTTAATATATAAAAGTAAACTATATTTATATTCTCCATAGGCTTTTTCTAAAAGATGACTACCTGAAAAAAAGATATCACTTCCATAATTAAAAAGATAAGCATATTGTTTTGCCTCTGATGCAGTTAAAGCTGCTCGAAATTTATCATTATCTAAAGTGTTTTTTAAAATTAAACGTAAATTTTCTGTTTTATAAACATACATAATATCATCATAGTATATTTGATTTTTTTCTTTAATAATAATCTTACTATATGATCCATATATAATCATTAGTGATGTAATAAGAATTGCAGCCGTTGCAATTGTTTCAATAAAAATAAAACCGTTATGTTTTTTCATATCATCACCTATTATAATATTAAGTTAAAATGCAAAAAAAAACAACCTTTTTAGGTTATTTTTATTACTTATGCAACTTTAGCTATTTTTATAGTATAAACCCCATTAGGAGATTCTACTGTTACATCATCATTTTCTTTATGACCAAGTAAAGCTTTACCTAAAGGTGATTCATTACTTATTTTATTATTAAATGAATCGGCTTCAATAGATCCAACAATACGATATGTATCTTCTTCACCATCTTCATCAACAACAGTTACTAAAGAACCTACCATAATAGTTCCTTTTTCACTACCTTTTGCTATTTCACTATGTTCAAGACGATACTCAAGTTCCTTTATTTTGGCTTCAATTTGAGCTTGCTCACTTCTTGCTGCATCATAATCAGCATTTTCTGATAAATCCCCTTGAGCTCTAGCATCTTTTAATGCTTTTATAATTTCTGGTCTTTTAACCGTTTTTAATTCATTTAATTCTTCTTCTAAAGCTAAATATCCATCAGCTGTTAAAATCAGATTGATTTCTTTTTTCATTTTGACATCTCCCTCGTTTGTACTTTAAAAGTATACATTATAACCCTTTAAAAGTCAACCATTTTTTGTAGACCACAAAATAAACATGATATTTAATAAAATTTACTCTAAAGCGCTTAAATATCTATCTAGCATTTTTTCTTCACAATTAGAGATTAATTTAATAAAACTGGTGTAATTACCCGTAATATGAGCTTTATCAAGGGCATCATAATATTTTAATCTATCTTCTTTTTTGATGATAATTGGAACATATCCGTTTTGTATTAATACCATATTCATTATTAATCTTGCTGTTCTACCATTTCCGTCAGAAAACGGATGAATTTTAACAAACTCACCATGTAATAATACTGATCTTATTATAGGATGAAATCCTTCCCAATTAGAATAATTAATTATTAATTTTTCCATTAATTCAGGTACTGTTATAAAATTTGGTGGAATGTGTTTTGCTCCTTTTATATAAACATTTTCACTTCTATATTTCCCAGCATTTTTATTATCAATACCTTTTAAGACTAATTCATGTAATTCTTTAATATCCCACTCGCAAATATTTTTTTTATACTTTAATAATTCTTCTAAATATTCAATTGCGCTTTCATGATTAATAACTTCAAGATGTTCTTTTATAGTTTTTCCTCCAATTGTAATACCTTCTAGTACTATTTTCGTTTCTTTTAACGTTAAAGTGTTTCCTTCTATACCAGTGCTATTATAAGTCCATTCTAAATTAATCACATTTTTTAATGAATTTATATTTTTTTTATTTAATGGTCTCTTAGAATCTAATTTCATCTTTTTTTCATCAATTTTTTTAAAATATTCTTTTGGTAAATTAATTTCAAATTCAATTATATTTTTTATTCTTTTATCAATTGGTTTTGATGTATCATCAGGAATAATCCAGGTTGTACCGATTTTTTTAGCTCCAATAATTCTTCCATCTTGGATTAACTTTCTAATTCTTCTTTCACTAACATTCCATTTTTGACTAGCTTCCTTAATTTGCATATAAATCTCCCTAAAAATATTATACCAATTGTGGAATAATGCGTCAATTATCTATTAGGAAATAACTTATCAATCATTTCATTTAAATTATCTATTTCTTTTACACTACCTGTAACTTCACTTATTTGTTTCATCTGACCTTTATAAACATTAACTAGATTAGAAGCATATTTATAGGCATAAACAGAGGCTATTATTAATAAAATAGTTGTAATTAATTTAAAGATAAAACTTATCCACCCCCAAATTTTTCTCCTTTTTTCTATTTTTTCTAATTTTGCTATTCTTTCTTCAAGAATGAGGATCTTTTCTTCGTTCGTCATCAATTAATACTCCTTCTTAATAAATCATATTTATTTAATACTACATTAGTTTTAATTTTAACAATCATTTTAGGCTTATTAGCAACTTTTATTATATTATCATCTTCATCATATATTTTATCAATAACCATTTTTGTTGTTTTAATATTAGGACCAATAAATTCTACTTCATCTCCTGGTTTAAATAAATTTCTTTCCTCAATTGTTGCTATCATTTTATCTTTATCAAAGTCTAATACAAGTCCTAAGAAGTCTTGATTACTTACCTCATCATCTAAATTATAATATTGATCATTTTCATCTGGTAATTTTTCAAAAAATTGAGGAGCACTTTCTCTATTTGCTACCCTATTTAAAACCTTTAAATAATAATTTTTATCTTCTGTAGTAAATGTTTTATTAAGTATCTTATCAATAACTCTTCTATAACATAAAATAACTGTTGATATATAGTATATCGACCTCATTCTTCCTTCTACTTTAAAAGTATTTACGCCAACTTTAATCATTTCTTCAATATAATCAAGATAATTTAAATCTTTTGGTGTCATAGTAAAAGTGATATCATCTTCATTAAACTTCCATCTACATATTTGAGCACATCCACCTCTATTAGAATCTCTATTTGTTATATAATTGGATAAAATACATTTACCAGAAAAACTAGTACACATAGCTCCATGAATAAAACATTCTATATCAAGATTAGTTTTCTTTTTAATATTTATTATATCTTCTTTTAAAGCTTCTCTTGCTAGTACTATTTGATGAACACCTAAACCTTTATAAAATAAGGCACTATATTCATTTAAAACACTAGCTTGAGTTGATAAAATAACTCTAAAAGATAACTTTAATTCTTGAATTAATTTTAATACAACAATATCACTTACTATAACACCAGATACTTTAATATCATTTAAAAATATAAGATATTCTTTTAAGCCATCTAAATCATCATCATGAAAAACAATATTAACAGTTACATATACTTTTTTATTAAGCTCATTTGCAAGAAGGCAAACATTTTTAATATCTTCTTTAGAAAAGTTTTTAGCATTTGCTCTTAAGGAATAATCTTTACCACCAATATATATTGCATCAGCACCATAAAGGAAAGCAAAATAAGCTTTTTCTATATCCCCAGCGGGAGCTAAAAGTTCAATCATTTCTCCTCCTTTATATCTTTTATTTTATAAATTGTTTTAGTATCTAAAAAACCATAATCAAATTTAATATTTTCAAGATTTTGATCCAAAATATTTAATACTTCTTTGTTTTCTAAAAAAGGAAGATAAAAAAAGTTATAATGACATTTCTTAGAAAGTAATCTTAAACCATTATAATATGGATAATGATAAATAAATGTTCCATATTCATTTTCAAAAGATAAAAAAGTTTTATCTTTATTATAAAGCATTAGAAAGTTATGATATTCTTTTTTATTATAAAGAGCATAATTTTTTAAAAGTACTCTTCTTGAATACATTGCAGGAACAAGACCAAAGGTAAATAAACTTATATCTTTTTTAGCATTTTTAATAATATAATCTATTTCTTTTTCAGTTATATCAGTAGATATAATAATATCATCTACATATGAAAACATATAATTAATACTATCTTTATTTGAAGTAAAATGAGTATTATATAATATTTTTTTAATATTTAAATCTTCACACATTTTAATAACGCCTAAATCATCAAAAACAATTCCTTTAATATTTGGAGGTAAATTATGAAGAACTTTATTTAAATCTCTTGCTGCCTTACTATCAAGAATTCTATTTACATAGATAAAGGCATCTTCGTTTATTTCTTTTAATGAAAATGTTTTAGGAAGACCAACACAAAAAAAAGCTAAAGGAAAAACAAAATCTTTTATTCCTCTTTCCTTTAGTTTAGGAATTATACTTATATCTTGAATGAGAAAAAGATAATTATTCACTTTTTTTCCTTTGGCTAATAGATAGTCCATCACCAACATCAATAAACTTTGTTGTAAATTCTTCATTGTTTTCTAGAAAATCTTTATAACCTTCTATTTTTTCAACAAGACTTTTTAAACTACCATTTTCAAGTTCACTACTATGTCCTACATAACCATGAAAATTAAGGTTATCAGAGATGATAAAACCATCTTCTTTTAAAAAATATTTAAATTTCTCAAAAAATTTAATATACTGACCCTTAGCTGCGTCAATAAATATCATGTCATATTTAGTATCATCAGATAAATTTATTTCAAGGGCATCTTGATACACGATATTTATTCTTTTATCAAATTCAGCTTTTTTAACATTTTTAACACATTCCATATATCTTTGTTCATCTTTTTCAATTGTAGTAATAGTTATATTACTTCCAACCGTTGCCATTAAAATAGATGAATAACCAATGGCAGAACCTATTTCTAAAATACTTTTAATATTATTTTCTTTAATAAAATTCATTATATATGCAATAGATTTTTTCTCAATAATAGGAATGTTTTTCTCTGATGCATACTTTTCCATTTCTATAATTAATTCTTTCATTTAAACTACCTTTCGCTCATACAAGCACTTTTTATTTTAAACCACTCTGTATCATCTTTAGCAAAAGATACTTTGCCAGATACTACCCCTGCACAGAAATATAAATAATTTGTATCACTTGGATGTAATGCTGCATCAATTGACATTAATGATGGCATACATATTGGTCCTACAGGAAGTCCCATAAATCCGTTTGCTCTTGTATTATATGGATTGTTATTATAAAGATCATCTTTAGATAGTCCATCTTGAAGTGTTTTATTAACTCCATAATAACTAGTAACATCACAACCTAGAGAAATATTATTATCAAGTCTTTTATAAAGTACTTGTGATACCATTTTTCTTTCATCTTCTTTCTTAGCTTCTTTTTCAATAATTGATGCTAAAGTAAGAATTTCATGAACAGAATATTTGCCACTTTCAATATTACTTTTATAGGGCTCTAGTTTATTTTTAGTATTATTAAGTAATTTATAAAATAAAGTCTCAATATCTGTTGATTGAAATACTTCATAAGTATCAGGAAATAAATATCCTTCTAAAGGATAATATATATTTTCATTTAAAATACTTTTATCAACAAACCAGTAACTATCAATAACTTTCTGTAAGAATTCTTTATCTTTTCCTTTTTCAATTATACTTTCATAACTAATTGGAAAATTTTCACTAATTAGTTTTGCATAATCAACAAATCTTTTTCCTTCTTCAAATTTAATTTGAACAGTTACTTGAACATTTTTAATTTGCCCATTACTTATTTTTTCTATTATATCAATTGATGAAGTAGAAATATCTATTTCATAGTCACCTGATTGTAGATTTTTACGAGTAAAAAACAAGTAAGCAAGGGTTGCATATTTACTTTTAATAAGACCATTTTTCTTTAGATCCGTTACAATTTCTATTTTGGTTTTACCAGATAAAACTTTAAAGTCTTTAACTTCTCTTTTATTTTTTACAGGTCCTGTTAAATAGAAAAAACTTCCTATAGTTATTCCTATTAAAACAATAATTATAACAAGACCAATAATTAATTTTTTCATGTGTTTTTTTCCTTTTCTATTACTGATAATAAATATTCTACTATTTCTAGTTCATCTTCATTTTCAAGTGGAACTAAAATGTTTTTATTATCTTCATTTTTATATTTACCTGCATATACTTTTATAAAACCATCACTATCTTTTATATCATCAGTATATACTAAATACTTATCATCCTCATCATCAGTAATAAATGTCATAATAATACGATATTTTTCTTTCTTTTTCCTTTTTAAATTTTTTAATTCTACCATATTATTATTTTCCATTATTACTCCTTAAATAAGATTCTAAAATAAGACAAGCTGATTGCATATCAAGCTTTTGTTTTAAATCTTTTCCTCTTATGTTTTGTTCCCTTAATATCCTTTGTGACTCAATACTTGTTAGTCTTTCATCAATTGTATGAACAGATACATTACAACTATTTAATTTAGGAATAAAATTTTTTGTTCTTTCTGATGCAAAACCATATGAACCATCCATATTTATAGGCATTCCTATTACAACATCAGTAATATTATTATCTTTAATAATAGGTTGCAATTTACTTATGGCATCATCATAATCTTCATGATTAAACTTAATTGTTGTTTTAGGAAATACTAAAGAATTTGTTACATCAGTTATTGCTATACCTAAAGTTTTTGTCCCTAGGTCAAGCCCTAAATATCTTTTTTTCATTTACCAAAATACCCATTAATAATTGCCATTAAAACTTCATCTCTTGTAAATTTAGATATTTTTTTTCTTGCATCATCATAGTTTGTTATATAACTTAAATCTCCAGATAGTAAATATCCAATTAATTGGTTAGTTGGATTATATCCTGCTTTTTCTAAAGAAGAAGCTACTTCATTTACAGACATCATAATAAGTTCTTGCTTTAACATACTAACATTAAAAATAGTTGTCTTATTATTCATATTGCTCACCTTTCATAAATACATAAGTATTGTATCAAATCAATAATGATTAATCAATTAGTATCAAAAAAAAACAAATATTAAATTTGTTTTATTGGCATTCTCCTTCACCAGGTTTTTCACCAGGAACATACGTCTGCCCAAGCATACTACATGATGACTTTGTAATAGCATCTTTTAAGTAGCCACCAAAATAATTAACTAGACCAATTGCAATCACACTAATAAGAGCTATTATTAATATATACTCAACAAGTGCTTGACCTTTTTTATTAATTATAATATTCATATGTTCTCCTTTTTGTTCACTATACTCTCCCATTTAGCAACTAAGATAATGCTTTTTTCAATAGGTTTATTAAAATCATATAAATCATTAGTATCCTTTATATACCAGCCTTTAAATATATAACCTGGCATTATTGGATCAACTGGCTTTTCAATAATATCAAATTTTTTTAATTGTTTAGCAGCGATTAAACTTCCTCCTTGGGAATCAAATACAACAGATAGTATTGGTGCGGTTCTAAAAAACAAAATGCCAGATAATATAATTATTATAGAACCAATAATAACAAGTAGCTTTTTTCTATTTTTATAAATATAGTTCATTTTAAGCATACCTCTACTCTAATAAAATATTATAATATTTTTAAGTTATTGTCAATTAGTTAAAGTGTTTGTTAATTTATATTTTAAATGCTCTATATAGTTTTTCTTTTAAGGATGTTTTTCTTTCTTTAGCATAATCATTTGATATTCCTTTAACAAAAGCATTAGGATCACCAATAATAGTAAGGGTTTTTTTAGCTCTTGATACACCTGTATATAAAAGTTTATTATAAAGCATAATAAAATAACTTCTTGATATAGGCATTAAGACATGATCAAACTCACTACCCTGACTTTTATGAATTGATATAGCATAAGCATGAGTTATATTTTTTAAATCTTTTTTATATAATGAGACAAAATTACCATCAAAATCTATTTCAATTACTTCTTTTTTACCTTGTTTATAAATATTAATTATCTTACCAATATCACCATTAAATACATTATTATCAGCATCATTAATAAGCTCTAATACTTTATCATTTTCTCTATATATTTTATCACCATAGATAATTTCATTTTTATTATCATCTTTAGGATTATATACTCCTTGAAGATGTTGATTAATATTATCAATACCATTTATTCCTTTATACATAGGAACAAGTACTTGCATATTATCTTCATTAATACCTTTAGTAAGAGCATATTTAACAGTACTTGTAAGTTTGTTTATAATATCTTCTTCCGAAGAAATAATAAAGTTATAATCATCTTTTTTATACATATATTCATCATCTATATTATGCATTTTAATATCTTTAGCAAGAAAAGGAATATAAGAGTTATCACTTTGCCTATAAATAGTATTAAGTTCAGTATATAAAAATAAATCACTTTTAATTAAATCATTTAATACTAATCCTGGTCCAACTGATGGAAGCTGGTAGATATCTCCAACAAAGATAATCTTAATATTATCATATAAAGCTTTTAAAAGACTTGCAATTAAAGATACATCAAGCATTGATGCCTCATCAACAATAATAAGTCTAGATGATTTTTTATTTTCTTCATTATATTCAAAAGTATCACTTTCTTTATGCCATTTTAAATAGCGATGAATGGTTGATGCTGGCATTTTAGTAGCTTCAGATAACTTTTTACTAGCTCTTCCTGTTGGTGATAATAAAGCAACATCTGTTAAAACTTCTTCTTGTGATAAGTTATTTGCTTTAATATAAATATTAACAATAGCATTAATAATGGTTGTTTTACCAGTTCCAGGACCACCAGAAATAATAGATATTTGATTATTTAAAGCACTTATTATAGCTTTTTTTTGCATATCATTATAGATAATATTATTTTTATTTTCAAAATCAGTTATTTTATCATCTAATCTAGAAATCTTTTTAACTTTACTTTCTGATATATGATAAAGTTTTTGAGCTATATAATTTTCTTCATCATAATATTTAGATAAATAATAGTTATTATTTTCTAAAACAATTTCTCCTTCACTAATAAGTTCCTCTAAATATGATAAGAAAGACTCATTATCAATTGTAATATTATATAAAATACTTAGTGCCCTATAGATTTCCTCTAAAGAGTAATAAATACTTCCTTCATTAAAACTTATTTGCATCATTGATGCTAAAAGACACTCTTTACAACGATATTTTGAATCAGTATCAAAATTCATTATATATAGTTCATCTAATCTTTTAAAATCAATTATTTCTTTTAAATAATAAAAATTACCTTCGAGGATATAATCTATTTCCTGAAGATATTTATTTAATATTCTATCTATTTCTTCTAAAGAAAAACCATATTCTTTTAATTTAATAACAATATGATCGTTTTTTTCAAAAGCATTAATACTTCCATATATATTTAAGGCTTTAGAAGTACTCATACCTTTTATCTTCATTAAATTATTATAATCCTCTTTAATTAAATCTATAGCGTTTTCTCCTAAAGTATCAACTATTTTTTTAGCAGTTATTTTACCACATCCTTTAATAAAAGAACTTGATAAAAAAGCTATTATAGCATCTTTAGTATTAGGTTTAATTATCTCAAAACTACTAACATTAAATTGCCAAGAATATTTAGGATGATTAACTAGGTTACCTTGTAATAAATAAGGAATATTTAATTTTAAGTCATAGATGTTTCCAGTTATAGTAATATCTTTGTCTAAAAATTTGTTCAAGTCTTCTTCACCCGATGTTTTATCAACCTTAAAAAGACAAATAACATATGAATTATCTGGTGATGCATAAATAATCTTTTTAAATTTTCCACTTATACTACTCATTTATTTTCCTGTTATATATTTCTCCTACTAAAAGGTTTTCATTAATTTCTACTTTTAAATAATTAGATGTATGCCCTATACTTTTATTATTTTTTACTTCTTCGATTAAAACATCCATTTTTTGATTAATAAATTTATTATAATATTTTTTTTCTAAACATTCTGATAAAGATATTAACTTTTTACATCTATCCTTTTTTATATTCTCACTAATTTCTTTATCCATAAATGATGAGGATGTTCCTTTTCTTTTTGAATAAGGAAAGACATGTATCTTTGAAAAGTTCATCCTTTGACAAAAGTCATAAGTTTCTTTAAATAAAGAGTCATCTTCATAGTTATGACCTACTATTACATCTGTTGTAATAGAAATATCAGGTATTATACTTCTAATTTTCTTTATTTTATCTTCATAAAACTTAATATTATATTTACGATTCATTATTTTAAGCATTTTATCTGATCCACTTTGAAGTGGAATATGTAAATGATGACAAAATACTTTATTTGTTTTTAACATATTTAAAAAGTCACCATTAAGTTCTGTTATTTCTACAGATGATAATCTTAATCTTTTAAGATTAGGTATTTTAGATAATTCATTAATTAAAAAGCTTAAACTTTTACCCTTATCATTATAACTTCCTGTATGAATACCAGTTAAAACTATTTCTTTATAACCATTATTAACTAAGATATTTGCTTCTTTTAAGATAGTATTAAAGTCTTTGCATTTAATATCTCCTCTTACATAAGGAATAATACAATATGAACAAAAATTATTACAGCCATCTTGAATTTTAATATAACTTCTTACTTGATTAAATTTAGTTATCATCATATCTTCAAAAGGAAGGTTTCTTTCATAAGTAATATCTTCATAATATTTACTTGTTTTTAGATAATTATCTATTATTATATCTATTTTATTTTTCTTATTATTACCAAGAAGAATATTAATATCATAATCTTTATATTTATCTTTATTATATTGAACAGAGCATCCACATACAATAAGAATTGCCTTAGGATTTTCTCTTCTTACTCTTCTAACAAGTTTTAAACTTTTTTTATCTGAAGTATCTGTTACTGTACAAGTATTTATGATAATAATATCACTTTCTTTATAATCATCACAAAAAACAAAACCTTTTTCTAAAAGTTTTTCAGTCATAAAATTAGATTCATAGGTATTAACTTTGCATCCTAAAGTAATAATATTAAATTTCATAAATAACTCTTTCTTTATGTATTTTATATTATTTTTATTTTTTATTCAACTGCAACAAAAAATAACTTGGATATAATGATTTTTGAATAGACCTAACAGATTTAATAATATCTACCATTGTCTCTGGTGGAATCGGTCTTATTTGTTCTTCGGATATTTTTAAAACTCTTTTTAAATACTCATCGTGCTTTTTAATATTTATTCCAAAATATTTATATAAGTTTTGTTGTCCTAACTTTTCATAGTCAATTTCATGTTCAGGAGCAAAGCTAAAATAACCATCAATACCATACTTATCATCTTTAATATGAATATATCTTCTATCATTATAGACAAAACTATCAGCATAGTTTATTCCTAATTTTTATAACATTCTAAAAAATAAACCATTCATATCTAAGTAAGGAAAATTATTATTTGAAATTTCACAATGTACACGTGCAGAACTTTCATTATAAATGATAAGACTCATATTTTTTAGAGCATCATATAAATATAAAGTTTTTTCTAAAACAGATAAATTATAAAAATCTATTTCTTCAATTTTTTGGGTTAGAAAGGAATTTTTAAAAGATTGCCGCCAATACTTATAGAAAATTTTGGATCTTTTGGTTTAAATTCAAATCCACAAAAATCCCTATTTAAAGAAAAACACTTAACATTGTTATCACTATCATATAAAACAAACTGCCTTTTCTTTTGTTACTATTATTTTTATCTGAATTTTTTTTCGTTTTTCCCCTTCTTAAATGCTTTTTATGCTACTATAAAACAACATAATTGTCAAATATTTAATTATAAAAAAATATAAAAGTATAAACTTTTATATTAATAATTTTTGTAATTCTTTTAAAGCTTCTAAAAACTCTTCTTCTTTTCTAAGTAATATAATATGATTATGACTTTTTGGTATATCTGTTTTTGGCATTGGCGTCATTATATTATTTAAATCAACTTTCTTAACACTAATATCTTTATCAATATTTTTTTCATCTTCATCAAGATAATTTAAAGAAAACTCACCAGTGCTTTCTAAAAGTTCATCATAACTAATAATTGCTTTATCTTCTTGCTCTCTTTCATAAGAAGTAAACTCTACTGGTTTTGGAGTTGACTTTTCCATTAAAGAAGCTATTTGTTTTAAATTATCAGGATCATTTAACTGTATTTCACTTTTCATATCATCTTCATTAACTTTGATAAAATATATCAAACTAACAATTAATATTAATAAAAATATTACGGTAAAAAATAAAACGTAATCAATAAATGATAGTTTCTTTAAAAAGGATAGCATATAAATAAACATATATATCACCACAGTCTTATTGTATCAGAAAACTATAAATAATACTTATATTTACCTTCTTCTTTACTAACTTTTTGTCAAGATATATGGATTATTAATAGTTCCATCACCACTAATAGTAGCTGTTTTAACAATGCTTATAACGGGTCTTACACTAAGAAGGGTAGTTCCTACTACATCATATACTACTTTCCCTTCTTCATTTAATACATAGGGATATAAATTATCTCTTTGATAAAAAGATGGTGTCATTAAATATACTTTTTCAGTAATATTTTCATTATAAAGAAAGAAAGATTTATTAATATCATTTACAGTAGCACCTGCATATAAAACATCATCAGCAGTTAAATAAGCAACTTTACTTGAAAATAAATTACCAAAGCAAATTAAAGAAGGATTTTTATCAACAATTATTCTATTATATGCTTTAAAACTTCCTTTATTATCTACTTTTTCTTCACAATATTTATGATTAGCTATATATTTATTATATTTAAGTAAAAAACTATTAAGCCAGTTATTTAAACCTCTTTTTATATCAGATGATGTAAAAGATATATTATCTTTATCTTCATAAAATTTAAATTTTTCTTCAATTACATCATTAAGAACAAGTCTAACTGAACCATCACCATTAATTCTAAGAATTCTAAATAAAAAGTCATCTAATTTAACATAATTATTTTGAGCGTTACCACGAAAATAATAAGCTGTACCATAATCATCATAAGATGATATTAATCCTTCGTTTTCTATGGCTACTTCCTCACCAACACTTGTTTTAGGAACATTTATAGGATTATTTTTAATAACTATATCTGAGAAAGTATTTGTTTTTAAAGCTTGCTCATTTATATTAATAGTTATTTTATATATATTATATTTATCATTTTTAAAGGTTAAAGTATAATCATGTTCTTCTTCAGGTTCAATACTAATATACTCTGTTATTGTTGTATTAAAAGAATTAACTTTACCTTTTTTATATTCTTTTCCATCCTTTTTTAATATATAACTTGTATTTTCTACATTATGAGGGTTTATAAATTCAATAAAATAATTAGCTTTTTTCTTAGTATAATTAATTATTTTAAAAGATACTTTTTTATTACCAATTGCTTTTATTTTACTTCCATTATTAAAGTTAATTGATAAAAAATCCGTAACAATTACTTCTTTTTGATTTTTAAGTTTTCTAGGTTTTATAACAAGATAAAAAAGACCTAAAAATATTAGACCACCTAAAACTAATATAATAAGTACTTTTTTTATAAACTTAACCATAAACTCCCTATTTAAATTCTGCTAAAACTAAATTTTTATCAAAACTAGATAAACTAGACTTTATTTCTTCTTTTGGATTTATTTTAGCAAGTGATAATATTTTTTTAATATTAGCATCAACAGCTACTTTTTCAACAGTTGGTGATGAAAGTTCAATATATAAGATTGTGTTTTCATCAAATTGATAATATATATCTTCGTAAAAGATGTTATCTTTAGAGTATTTAATACCAAAGGCTTTTCTTTTATCAGCTTCAAAAGCTTCTTTTTTAGCTTCAGGAAAGCCAGCATCAAAATAAGTTTTTTCTACTCGGTAAATAGATGTAAGTTCAAGGCTTCCTTCAACTGGTGGCATAATTGTTACTGTAAGATCTTCATTATTTAAAATTATATTTTGATTAAGTGTTACACCTTTATATCCTGCTGGAACAAAAACACTTATAAAATTATTACCATAATAAAAGTTGGTTTTTTCAGTTACTGGAACTTCTTTTTCACATTTAGGACACTTAGTTACTTTTGCTTTAGTAACAGCAGATATAATCCATAATAAGAAAAATAAAGTTGCTAAAATAGCTAAAAAAATAATTATAATTTTATTTTTTTCTTTTTTGATATTACTATAAAATCCTTCCTTTTTTAAAAATTTCTTTTTTTCTGATGGATTATTATAATTACTATTTAAAATACTTTCTGATTCAATTAAAGGAACATCCTCATCATAATTACTTAAATTATCAAGCTTAAAACCAGTTATTTTTTCAATTTTTTCTTGTTTATTTTGATCTTTATATATATCAGTCAAATTAACATTACGAGGTCCATACAAAGAAAAACCACAGTTATTACAAAAACTAGAGCCTTCAAGTTTTATTTCTTTATTACAATTTGGACACTTCACATCTATCACCCATCTTCTTTATAAAATTATCATTTTTAACTATAAAAGTCAATTTACAAAAGGATTTACATTCTTAATTTATCAAGTAATATTCTACCCATTAAAATACCTGATGATGAGGCCATAATAAGACCGGTTGTTAGTCCTCCACCATCACCAATAGAATATAAATTTTCAACACTTGTCTGCAGGTCTTTATTAATTACAACAACATTACTATAAAATTTAATCTCTGGAGCATACATTAAATTATCAGGATGGGCAAATCCAGGTATTACTTTATCAATTGCTTGGATTGTTTTTATAATATCTGTTAAAGAACGATATCCTAAAGCAAATGATATATCTCCTGGGGTAACATCTTTTAATGTTGGAATAACACTGTTTTTATCAAGTTCATGTTGCCAAGTTCTTTTACCATTTAAAAGATCACCAAGTCTTTGAACAATAAGTTTACCGGCACCAACTGCATTCATATTCTCTGCTATATTACGGCCATATTCTAAAGAATTTTTAAACGGATCTTTAAAGTTATGAGTAACTAAAATAGCAAGGTTAGTATTATTACTTTTTTTATTTTTATAAGAATGACCATTAGCAAGAACAAGTGAATTATCATATACTTCAGTTGATACAAAACCACTTGGGTTTTGACAAAAAGTTCTTACCTTATCTTTAAATGGTGCTACTCTACCAATAAATTTTGCTTCATATAAATATTTATTAACATCATTCATTACTTTATCAGGAAGTTCATATCTAATACCAATATCAATACTTCCTGCATAAGAAGATATTTCATATTTATCACAAAGACCAGAAAGCCAGTTTGCTCCTTCTCTTCCTACTCCTAAAACAATATGTTTACCAAGTATTTTTTTATTTCTTTCTTTTTTAAGTGAAGAAGTAACGATTATTCCTTTACATTTATTATTTTCAATAATAAGATCTTTAACTGTTGTATCAAACATATAATCAACTTTATCTTCTAGGAAAGATTCAATTGTATTAAAAAGTTCATGAGCTTTTTCAGTACCAAGATGTCTTATTGGATATGTTACAAGCATTAAATCATTTTTAGCAGCATTCTTCTGAAGAGCTTCAATTTCTTTTTTATATTTAACGCCTTCAAGTTTTTTTTCAGCACCAAATTTTAAATATATATCATCAGTATATTTAATTAAATCTTTTATATCTTCTTCTTTATAAAATTCTTTTATAAAGCCTCCATCATTTCCACCTAAATAAAGTTCACCATCTTTACCAGTTTTAGATAAATGATAAGAGTTAAGTTTACCATCTGAAAAAGCACCAGCACCGGAAAAACCAGCTGTAATATTACAATATGGTTTACAATTAATACATTTCCCTAATTTTTCTCTTGGACACACTCTTTTTTTAATTGAATGTCCTTGTTCTACTAATAAAATCTTAGCATCTGGATTTTTAAGTGTCATTTCATAAGCACACATTATTCCTGAAGGTCCAGCACCTACTATTATTACATCGTACATGTTTATCTCCTTAATTAAAATGGTAATTGCATATTGCCATTTGAAAATGATTTCATCATCTTCTTCATTTCTTCAAATTGTTTTAAAAGTCTATTTACTTCTTCAACACTTCGTCCTGAACCCTTTGCAATTCTTTGTTTCCTAGATGCTTTTAATACTTCTGGATGTTTTCTTTCATATGGAGTCATAGAAAGCACTATTGCTTCAATATGAGCCATTTCTTTAGGATCTATATTAATATTATTAAGACCCATCTTTCTAGCACCAGGAAGTAGTTTTAAAATGTTTTCCATTGGTCCTAATTTTTTTATAGCTTTTAAATTGTTTAAAAAGTCTCCTAAATTATAAGAGCCTTTTCTCATTTTACTCATTTGATCTTTAGCTTCTTCTTCATCCATTATGCCATCTACTTTTTCAGCTATTGATAAAATATCTCCCATATCAAGTATTCTTTGAGCCATCCTCTCAGAATTAAATTCACTTATTCCATCCATTTTTTCTGAGTCACAAATAAATTTAATAGGAATATTAGTTAGATATCTTACACAAAGAGCAACTCCACCTTTAGTATTACTATCCATTTTAGTAAGTATTGCTCCTGTTAAATTAAGTGAAGAATTAAAACCTTTTATTACATTAATAGCATCTTGTCCCATCATGGAATCAAGAACAAGTATCTTTTCTGATAATTTAAAGTTTTCTTCAATATTCTTAAGTTCATCCATTAACTCATCATTTATTTGGAGCCTTCCAGCAGTATCTATAATAATAAAATCATGTTTATTTTCATTTGCATATTTTAATGCATCACTAACAATATCAACAACATCTTTACTATCTTTTTTAAAGACTTCAATACCTATTTCTTTTCCTATTACTTCAAGTTGATCTATAGCAGCAGGTCTATATATATCACAAGCTACTAATAATGGCTTTTTATGATGTTTTTTACGAACTAAATTAGCAATCTTTCCAGCTGTTGTTGTTTTACCAGAACCCTGAAGACCTACAAGCATAATAATGGTAGGTTTATCATCTACTATTAAAGGAGCATTTTCTTTACCAAGTAAAGCTACTAATTCATCTTTAACTATTTTAATAAAAATTTCATCAGGTCTTAATGATTTACCAACATCTTCTCCTAAGACTTTTTCTTTAACATTACTAGTAAATTCTTTTACTACTTCAAAGTTAACATCTGCTTCCAGTAATGCCATTCTAATTTCTCTCATGGCATCAGAAATGTTCTCTTCGGTAATCTTACCCATTCCTTTAATATTTTTAATAGCACTAGATAGTCTATCACCAAGATATTCAAACATTTTACTATCACCTTTTCTAATACTATTTTACCATATAAAAAAAAGAATTAATACTTATAAAACAAAAAAGATGACTTTTATTATCATCTTTATTTTATTTTTTTAAATTCTTTAAATTTTTATTTATTTCTCTTAATAAAATTATTTCTTCTGAAGGTTCTTCTTTTTTAACTTCTTCTTTTTTCTTCTTTAAATTAGATATTTTATTTATTACTTTAACAAACATAAATATACATAAAGCAATAATTAAAAAATCAATAATATTTTGAATAAAAAGTCCGTAATTTAAAGTTGCATCTTTAAATTTAAAAATTAAACTAGAAAAATCTAGTCCACCAATAAGTATTCCTATAATTGGCATAATTATATCATTTACTAAAGATGAAACAATCTTACCAAAAGCTCCACCAATAATAACACCTACTGCTAAGTCTAAAACATTTCCACGAGCAATAAATTCTTTAAATTCTTTAAACACTTTAATCTCCTTTTTAATTATGTTTTCTTGCAAGTAAAATATATCCTATAAAGACAGCACTAAATCCAAGCATAATAGCTACAACTGTGCCTGTATCAGAACTTTCTTCTTCATCTAATTTTAACTTTTTAGCTACTTCTTGTACTAAATCAACATATTCTTCATTTTGATATTCTTTTAAAGCATAACTAACAAGTTCTTTTCCAACATCTTCAGTAAAACCACTTACATATTTTTCTTTTCCAATTACTATAAATGGTACACCATCAAGCTTTGTTCCCATTTCAAGAGCAACTTCTTCAGCAAGGCGAGCATTTTTCTTATCATTCCATACTTCATATGAAACAACTTCAAAATAATCATCGTATTTTTTATCAAGATTGCCAAACCATTCTATAGCTTTAGCACAAAAACCACAACCTTCGCCTTTAAAAATATATACTTTTACTTTTTCATGTTCAGTTTTTGTTGGTAATTTTTCTGCTTTAACATTTACTGCAAAAAAAGTTAAAAATATTAATATTAATTTTAAAAATTTCTTCATACATCCTCCTAAAGTTATTATACAATTATTGAATTAATAATTCAAGAAAATAAAGTAAAAAAGAAGCTTTTATGCTTCTTTTATGAATTACTATATGTATATATTTTTCCATCTTTATCAATTATGTATCTATTTTCTGTATTTGATATTAATAAAGGATATTTATTATTATCATTAGCCTCTTCATAATAACCGATTGAAAAAATATCAGCAGGTACCTTTACTTGTTTAAATGATTTTATAAAATCTTTAATATAATTAATATCTGTTATTTGATCAGTTACATTAATATAATCTGAATAATATGTAACGATATTTTGATTTACATCAAGCCCAAGAAGTAAAACATGATATTTACTATCATTTTCAAAAACAGTAAATTTACCAATTTTTTCTTTATCAAAATCAAACTTTTGATTATCATAACTAATTATAAATTTATAATCATCAGTAATTTCAAATTTTAAAGTCTTCTTAGGACCATTTATACATAAAGATAAATCACCATCATTTTCAACACAAGGATAATCGGTAATAAAATTATTTAAATTTATTTCATATTCTTTAAAATAACCAGTATTTTCATAATAGTTTTCTACTTCTTTTTTATAATATGTAGGACATTTATCTTCTTTATTTTTTAATGTTTCTTTTATATTAAAGCCACCAAATAATGCTATTAGTATAATAACAATAACAGTTAAAAACACTCTTTTTTTCTTATATTCTTCTTTATCTTTTGCAGTTATTTTAACTTGGCCTTCTTTAGGTAAGTTTTCATTAAGAGCAACTTTATCTCCATGAATTAAAATTACATAAATAGAATAAAAAGCCCCAATTATTGATGTAAATAAAATTATAATAGATAAAAATGAAGGTAGTTGATCATAATTTGCTGTAAAACAAGCTGTACCTTTATTTACATCAGCAAACATTAAAGCAAAATCCCAATAAAAATGGATAAGAACAACTGACCATATATTTTTAGTTCGATAATATATTAAAGCAAATGCTGCTCCTACTATTGTTGCTGATATTACTTGAGCAATTGTTTCTACAATACCTTGACCTCCAAATAAATTAAAAAAATGGATACAACCAAAGATTAAAGAACTGATAAATACTGAGTACATTACTCCTTTATAATCTTTACCAAACCTTTCGTTAAGTTCATTAAATATCCATCCACGACATAAAAGCTCTTCAAAAAGACCAATTAAAAAAGTCAAGATTAAGATACCAATAAATTCGGGAATACTAAAAAGACGAAAGTCTACCTTAATAATAGAACTTATTAAACTTATAGTTCCAACCACAATTATTGGCCATCCATAAAGTAATGATTTTCCTAATTTTTTTCCTTTTTCAGTAAAAACATAAGTGTTTTTAGATAAAAATAGTATTGGTAAAAATATTATTAACCACAATAATTCATGTAAAGCTTGTACTCCGTTTGTTGTATTTTCTATAATATTTGTTATAAAGTTTGTTAAATGCATAGCAAGACCATCATAAAGACCAAAGCCGGTTGAAATAATTCCAAATATAGCAAAAATTGCTAATAGAAATAAAGGAAATAATATTTTACTTTTATTTACCTTATCTATTATTTTTTTCATACTATCTCCTAATTTTTAAATTGTTCTTCAGTAAGTTTATCAACAGAACATTTAATATCAATACTATCAACAAACTTACAACTAGCTATTTCTTCTGTTTCTTTTACACAGTCTTTAGTATTTTTTATATTTGTACATGCAACTTCATCAGCTACTTTAATATCTTCTATTTTATATAATACTAGTAACGTAGATAAATCTAAAAGACCAAATAAAATTGCAATAAATACACCAATTCTATATAACCATTTTTTATCATCTTTTATTTTACTACTATTATTTTTACCAATTACTCCAAAAACAAGAGCAACTAAAGCTAAAATACTCATAATTATAAAACCTAATTTAAGACCAAAATTAACTGGCCAGAAAAAATTCAATATTAAAAGAATCATAGCAGATACAAAAGATATAATTGAATAAATATTTTTCTTTCCTGCATCTTTCTTAGTAACGCCCTTTTTAGTAACCTCTTTTTCCATAACTTCTCCATTCTAAAGATACTTTCTATCTTACATTACTAATTATAATGCATTATTACTTTCTTGTAAACATAAAAAAAGATAATAAATTACTTATTATCTTCAACATCTATTTTAATATGTGCTTCTTTTAGTTGATAGTCAAATACCTCAGATGGACAACCCATCATCGCATCTGAACCATTTGCACTAAGTGGGAATGGAACTATTTCTCTTATGTTTTCTTCATCTTTTAATAACATAATAATTCTATCTATTCCTGGTGCCATTCCTGCATGAGGAGGTGCTCCATATTTAAATGCTTCATATAATGATGGAAACTTAGTTTTAACTACATTCTCATCATAACCAACTATTGAAAAGGCTTTTCTTAATATTTCTCTACTATGATTTCTAACTCCACCAGATGCCATTTCATAACCATTACAAACAAAGTCGTATTGATATGCTTTAATATCTAAAGGATTACTATTATTTAAAGCATCCATTCCTCCTTGAGGCATACTAAATGGATTGTGAGAAAATTCTATTTTACCAGTTTCTTCATTTTCTTCATAAAAAGGAAAATCATTAATTATACAAAATTCATAAATGTTTTTATCAATTAAATTTAACTCTTCTCCAAGTTTAATTCTAAGATTACCAAGTATTTTTGCACATCTTTTCTTATCAGCTACAATAAATAATGAATCGTTTTCTTTTAATGAAAGTCTATTTATTAATTCACCAATAATATTATCATCAAAAAATTTAAGAAGAGATGATTTTAATTCTTTATTTTCACCTACTTTAATATAAGCAAGATGCCCTTTTAAAGATTTTACATAATCTTCCATTTCTTTATACCAAGAATTACTTTTATTAATATTACTTACTTTAATACATCTTATCGTAGTATCTTTAAAAGCTTCAAAAGAAGATTTAGATAAAATATCGGTAATATCTTCAATTATAAGAGGATTTCTTAAATCAGGCTTATCTGAACCATATTTTAAAATTGCATCAGTATAACTTATTCTTCGAAAAGGCGTAGGTGATACTTTTTTATTACTAAATTTAGTAAATACATCATAAAAGAAATCTTCTCCCACTTTATAAACATCTTCAGCAGTAACAAAACTCATTTCAAAGTCAAGTTGATAAAACTCTCCATATAATCTATCAGATCTAGCATCTTCATCTCTAAAACAAGGAGCTATTTGAAAATACTTGTTAAAACCAGAAACCATTAATAATTGCTTAAATATTTGTGGAGCTTGAGGAAGAGCATAAAATTTACCAGGAAATTTTCTAGCTGGTACAATAAAGTCTCTTGCTCCTTCAGGTGATGTTGCTGTAATAATAGGAGTTTGAATTTCCACAAAATCAAGTGATTTCATTTTATTTCTAATAAAATCAATTACTTTACTTCTAAATAAAATATTTTCATGAACAATAGGGTTTCTTAAGTCTAAATAACGATATTGTAATCTAGTCTCTTCAGTTGACTCTCTTGAATTATTAATTTCAAAGGGAAGAACTTCAGTGCAGTCTCCTAAAACTTCCAAAGATAAAATTTTTACTTCAATTTCTCCAGTAGCCATGTTTTTATTAATCATATCATCTGTTCTTTTGCTTACAATTCCTTGGGCAGTAACAGTTGACTCACGATGAAGGTTTTTATATTTTTCATCTTCAGTAATAAGCTGAATAATACCACTTTCATCTCTTAAAGTAATAAAGATTAAACTACCTAGATTTCTTATACTATTAATCCATCCAGCAAGTCTTATAGTCTTACCAACATCTTCTTTAGTTACTTTTCCACAATACACATTTCGATAAATATTTCCTTCCATATTTCCTCCTAAAAATAAAAAACATAAACTAATTTGTTAAGGACGAGAATAATCCCGCGGTACCACCTTAGTTTATGAAATTCATACACTTTAATTTTTAACGCTATAAGGCGATTGTTTTTAAATATTTGTGTCTTCATAAGTTATTTTATATAGTTTTCACCAACCACTATTTCTCTTTAATAAAATGTTCTTATTACTCCTCAAACAAACACTATCAAGATAATATCACTTTTTTTATAAAAATACAATTGTTTTAAACAAAATAAAAAGGTAATTAATTACCTTTTTACAAGAACAGGAGTTCCTTTTGATACATTATTATATACTATTGGAGCTATATCTTTAGGAAGATTTATACATCCATGGCTTCCCTTTTTACGATATATTTCTCCTCCAAATTTACTTCTCCATGATGCATCATGCATTCCTTCGCCACCATTATATGGCATCCAGTATGATACATATGCAGAATAATTATCTCCTTTTAATGTAACACCTTTCTTTTTACCCTTAAGAGTAAATAATCCTAAATCTGATGGAGTTGAATCTTTACCAGTAACTATTGCTGATGTAACAACAATTTTATCATCTACATAAACATCTATTTTTTGATCTGATATATCTATAATTACATAATTATCACCTAAAGATTTTGTATCATTTTTAGATATAAATCCAAATAAACCACAACTTCTTACAAAATAATAATTATTATCTTGACCAAATACTTCAGCTATTTCATGTTTAGGTACATATCCAACTACTGAACCAGTTTGAATATCCATTAAATATGTATCTCTTTTAGCATAAACTATATCTTTTAAACTTCCTTTAGGAGCATACTGCATACTTTCATTTACATATTTACCAGATAAATATGCATATCCTTTTCCATATTCTACTTGATACCATCCATTATCAGTTTTACCTATAATAGGAAGACTTTCACCTTTTCTTAAAAGTCCAATTTTATTTCCATCAGTAGAATTATTATCTCTTATATTAAGATTAGTTGTTGCAACAACACAATTAACTAAAGTTAAATTATCATTAATAGAGTTTGTTATAACATTATTTGACACACTATGGGTTGGAACATTTAGACTTTCAACAATATTTAAATAATCACCACATATATAAGCAGTATTATTATTATATAAAACCTCTACCCAACCATTTTCACAAGTGTTTTTGTAAGTAAGAGATTGTCCTTTTTTAAGAAGACCTATTTGATCAAAGTCTGTTCCAGGACCTTTTCTTATTTTAACGTTTGTTGTTGCTATAACAGAGTATGAAACTTGCAACTCATTAAATACTTGTTCTGCAGAAGTATTATAACTATTTGCAGAAGTATAATTATTTGCAGTATAAAGAGTATCTATAGTTTGTTCTTGTTTTGGTAACAAATCATAAATACTTGGTAAATTATTATTATTATTTGATTTGTTTTTATTATTAGCATATGCAGCATAAGCTGATGCTCCAACAATACCTGCAAGAGCAATACACACTAGTTTTCTTGGCACTTTAATTTTCATAAAAAAACCCCCTTTTAGAAAACATGATAATTATACCATATTTTAGGCTAAAAATCAAATTGGGGGTATGTTTTTTATGAACCACTTGCTGAAGTAAAATTTAAAGTTCCAGAAAATGTTTTATGATAATTTTCTTTTTGGTCATGAACTAGATTAAGCATAGCTACTTCTACTAAATAGTAGTGCTTTGTATAACTTGAATTACTACTTGTTATTTTCACTTGATTATATAAATTTTCTGATGTAGTATTACCTGTTATATTTCTTGATAATTCAGGGATAAAGCAAACTCCATTTTCATAGATTGCTTTTTTAATATAACCACTACAGCTAGTATTATCACTTATATTAAGATTAGTTTTATCAATACATTTTGATATATTATTACAACTTGTTTGATTAATGTTTTGATCACCTTTATAAACAAATAAACCAAGTTCAGGTATATCATTTGTAGTCCAAGTATGACCTTCTGCTTCACAATCAACTCTATTATCAGCAGCCTCTAAATTTCCAAATGAATTTCTACATTCACCAGATGAATAAACAAAGTTATTAGAATTAATATTAAGTCTCATATCATATTTACGATATAGTTCCGGCCCATTTACATAATATGATACTTCGGCAATGATATAATCCGATGCTGATGAACCTATATCAGCTATTTTTAAATTATTAACGTCAACAGCTAAACTTAGATTACTATCAACATTAAAAATTAAATCACCAGTATAATTTGCATTTGTTTTAAAACTAGTTTTTACTGCTTTATCTTTAGTGATATTATATGAAAAATAAGCAAATGAAGCACCAACTAAAACAACAAGCATAGTTGCTATAGCAATAATTATTAAAACTAAATTATGCTTATCTAAATTTTCTTTTTCTTCTTTCATAAAAGTCTCCTATTAATATAATAACATATATTTTTTTTTAATTCATTATTAAACTCATATTTTAATTTAAAAGATTTTATTATATAATATTTTTATGAAAGAATATTATTTATTAATTAATAACAAAAAAATTGTTATAAAAAAAGCTGATTCTTTTTTTAAAAGATTATTTGGATTAATGGGTAAAACAAACTTTAATTATGGAATAATGTTTAATAAGTGTAATAGTATCCATACTTTTTTTATGAAAACAAAAATAGATATTATTGCTATTAATAATAAAAATGAAGTTATTTATTTTGCTAAAGATTATCCTCAAAATAAAATCCTTAAGATTAAAAATCATCTTAAGGATACATCTATTATAGAACTTCCTAAAAACACAATTAAAAAGATAAAACTTGGTGATATATTAACCTTTAAAAGTAAATAAATAGTCATTAATTAAAACATCATCACCACTTTTAGCACCAACCCTTTTTAGTTCATCTTCAACGCCCATACCTTTTAATTTACGAGCAAAACGCAAAACTCCCTCTTCTTCTTCAAACTTAGTCATATTAAATAACTTTTCTATTTCTTTACCCCTTATAACCCATATATCATTTTCTTTGGTTATTGTATATGGTTTTTCTTCTTTAAATTTAATATAAACTTTTTCTTCATAAAGATTATCTTCATATTTTTCTTCTTCAAGTTTTTTTACTTCTTCATTTAAAAGATTAATTAATTTATCTATACCACTTAATGTATAGGAACTTATCTCTATCACTTTTAATTTAGGAAGAGCTTTTTTAAATGCTTTTAAATTATCTTTAGCATTAGGAAGATCCATTTTACTAGCAACAACAATTTCTTTTTTACTAGCAAGAGCTTTAGAATAATTTTCAATCTCTTTTCTAATCATTTTATAATCATCAATTGGATTTCTTCCTTCCTCTGCAGACATATCAATCATATGTAAAATAATTTTACATCTAAAAGCATGTCTTAAAAATTGAAAACCAAGACCAAGACCAGTTGATGCTCCTTCGATTAAACCTGGTAAATCAGCTATAACAAACTCATCATGATTTTTAAGTTTAACAACGCCTAAATTAGGTGATAGTGTTGTAAAATGATAACTTGCTATTTTAGGCTTAGCATTACTTACTACTGAAAGTAAAGTTGATTTACCAACTGATGGCATTCCTATTATTCCCACATCAGCAAGAACTTTAAGTTCACATCTTAAATATCTTATTTCTCCTTGTTCTCCTTTTTCAGAAAACTTTGGGGCAGGATTTCCATGAGTAGCAAAAGATTTATTTCCTCTTCCCCCTCTTCCACCATGAGCAACAATTACTTTATCATCATCATTAACAATATCTTTAATTATTAAATTAGTATCATCATCATAAATAGTTGTTCCAAGAGGTACTTTAATAATAATATCTTCACTATTTTTACCATATTTATTAGATCCCTTACCATTTTCTCCCTTATTTCCTTTAATTATCTTTCGATATTTTAAATCAATTAAGGTTTTAAGACTTTTATCTGCTATAAAGATAATATTGCTTCCTCTTCCACCATTTCCACCATCGGGTCCTCCCATAGGCACAAATTTTTCACGACGAAAAGAAGTACAACCACTTCCTCCATCTCCTGCAATTACTTTAATTTTAACTTCATCAACAAACATAAGTCATCACCTCTTTAAATAGAATATTATCTTATCACATTTATATATTAAAACAAGTTTTATTAAGAAGTTGTAGCATCAAGTTCTGTAAAATAAGCTATCTCTGGAAGTGGTCTTGAACCACCATATATTTTAGTAACACCACCAGATGAACCTTTATATGAAAGACCTGTACTTCCTCCACCATCTAGATTAACAGCGTTAACACAACTATTAGCAAGTAAAATATCTTGCAACATATTAAATGATAAATTTGAACCAGTAACTAAAACAAAATTGTTTTTATTAACTTGACATAAAGCTTGTCTTTTAGCAAGATTTTTTCCTTCTCCTACTTTTTTACCTTCAGAAACTAGTACTGGACCAAAAGAAAGTGTATTTCTTATACCAGCATCAACAAGCTCTTGATTTACTTCTTTATTATCAAGAGGGGTTGCTTGTCTTACATCATGCCACATTCTAAAATTATGATATTTATCAACCCCACTCATTACAGTATTTCGACAAAAATACTGATAAAAGTTTCTTACTACTTCCCCATTAGTAATAACAATAGTACCAACAGAAGTATTATTATAAGGACGATATAGATTAACACACTGAGTATCCCAAACATCTTCGACAATAAAACCACTAGCATTAAAAGCTAAAACAGCTTTATCCTGTAATTTATGAGTAGAGATTGCATAATTAAATAAGGTAGCAAGAGTATATCTTTTTTTACCATATTCGGGAGAATCATATTTATTAAGTTGTAAATGGGGATTTTTAACCCATATTCTTGAAACATAATAAGTAGCTTTTCCCTCTTTTATTTTTTCAACACTAAATTTAAGTGAATCAGTTTCTTCCTCAGCAACTATATTAGCTCCTGCACTATGTCTAATCTGAGGAAAATATACTTTTGATGTTTTATCTACTTTAATTTTATCTGATCTTTTTCTTGAAATTTCTTGCCAAGTTTCATCTGGATATTTTAGCATTATATCATCACAAAATTTATCGCTATTTAAACATCTTACACAATCACTAAAAAAGTTCTTACCTTTTTCATATTCACTAATATTATCAAAAAGATTATATATCAAAGTTGGTAAGAAAAAGATAAATATTGCAACAATAGTTTTAATAATAATTTCTTTTACATATTTAGTGATAACATCAGATGATCCATCCATCATTGCTTTAGCAAGAGAATAAGTTGCTGTAATTATTAATGCTGCAGGAATAATTATTTTAAGAATAAAAATTAAGTATGAAAAAAACTTGAGTGTTTTTAAAACACCATGATCATGACATACTACATAAGTTTTAGCAAAAACATTTAGTGGTATTAAAGAGATTATTAATAATAATATATTTTTAATTTTTCTTTTCATTTTATATCCTTTTTATCCAGGAAGTCCTGCTATAAAGGTAGTATTACCTACTCCTCTCCAAGTATTCCAGTAGTTCATATTACCAATATTCCAAGTTAAAAAATTAGGATCTGTATAATATACATTTACTGGATTTCCTCTAGCAAAATCAATTTGACTTATATTAGCATTTGCCCAGCCAGGACCAAAGATAATGTTTGATGCTCCTGTGCCTGATGCAAAACTTGCTAAATTAACACCACTATTGTTAATTACAAAAGAATTAAGATTTAATGTAAAAACATTACTACTATAGCCAGTCTGTATAAACATCTGTGACATATTTGTTACATTAGAAGTATTAAACTCATTGCCTAAATTTAAAGTAAAAACATTACTACTAAAGCCAGTCTGTAAAAACATCATGGACATATTGGTTACTTTTGAAGTGTTAAACTCATTGCCTAAATTTAAAGTAAAAACATTACTATTATACCCAGTTAATCCAAACATACCCGACATATTAGTTACTTTTGAGGTATTGAACTGATTACTTAAATCTAGTGTAAAAATATTACTACTAAAGCCAGTTAAATAAAACATCCGGTACATATTTGTTACATTAGAAGTATTAAACTCA
>CAYFSK010000007.1:7766-31495 GCA_964345805.1 uncultured Mycoplasma sp. | reverse complement strand
ACTTTTGAGGTTTTTTAGAAGTGTAAAGAAGGCAGTATTCATAAGGGTTTAAGACTTTACATAGTAATTCCTTAATTGCTAACTGAAGAGAGCAGGCCCCCCTGAAGAGAGCCGAAAGGCTCTCGCTTTTTGTTTGTAAAAATAAAATGGATATTATTATTTATTTGTGCTAGTATATAGATAATTAGAGGCACATATGGAAAAAATATTTAATCTAAAAAAGTATATTCAAGGAGTTACTACTAGTGGAAATAATAATACTGGTATTATTTCATATGTGAAAGAAAATGATAGTACTATTAGAAAATGTGAATCAAAACAACTTACAAAGCATTTCAATTGATGAAGAACTATATAACTTAGTTTTAGATGATTTAGTTAAATATAAAAAGAAAACTATGTAAATATAAAATTAACAGATGAACTAAAAAACGAATTATATAAAGAATATAATAAATATGTCCAAAATTTATTAACTAATAAAGAGGTTTTAAGATATATAAAAGAATTAATTGATAAAAAAGATTATTATTTGTATGAAAGATATTATAATTATACCAAAGAGCCATGTGAAAAAGAGATAAATATCTTGCACACAGCGATAGTAAATATTTTAATTCTCTTGAACAATTATATAATGATTTTCCTGTTAATATTAGCGCTTTAGAGTTATTAATAGAAGAATCCTATAAAATTATTAAACATATTTATTCTATGTTTGAACCGATAATTGTCAACGATACAACTGAAGAAATGGCAAAAGAGCTTAAAGAAATAGTAAATATTCTTAACAAAGCAAATGAGTAGTATTAATGATTATGTTAAAGTACTAACAATATTACATACTTGCAATCTAGTAATAACTTATAAATTTAGATATAATACAAAAGAGGTTATATGAAAGAATATAGAGTAACAGGTATAAATCATAAAAGATATGAAAATAACTTAGCAAGAAAAGTTACATATGAAGCGCTTGCTACCCTTTTAGCTGCAACAATGATTAGTTATAAACAAGATAATATAAATATATATTCTAATTTATTTGATGAAATAAAAGTAACTAGTGTTATAATAAGTCCAGATGGAAGTGTTGAAAAAGAAAGAGGAAGGTAAATATGAATTATCAAAAATATGATACTGTAGAACTTGATGGTAATAAAGAATATCTTGTAGTAGATAGTTTTAATTATAATGGAAGTAAATATGTTTATTTAGTTAATCCTAATGATGCTAAAGATATAATGCTTACTAAAGAAAGTGTAGTTGATGGTAATAGTTATTTAACTGAAGTTACTAATCAAGAAGAACATAAGAGAGTATCTTTAGAAATAGTTAAAAGAAATAAGGATGATTTAAAAATATTTTTAAACCGTAATGAATAATGTAATGGAGTTATTATGATCGAAGAGAAAACCAAAGGATTTTTAATTGTTGTATCTGGACCATCGGGAACAGGTAAAGATAGTATATGTAGTAAAGTAGCATCTGATCTTAAAAATATTGAGATATCTATTTCTATGACATCAAGAGCGCCTAGAGCAGGTGAAAAAGAGGGAGTTAATTATTACTATATATCTAAAGAAGAGTTTGAAGAAAGAATTAAAAATGATGAGTTTTTAGAATATGCTATTGTTCATAATAACCAGTATTATGGAACTCCTAAAAAAGAGATTGAAGAAAAATTAAATAAAGGTATTAGTATTGTTCTTGTAATAGATATTCAAGGAGCTTTAAAAGTAAAAGAACTAGTTCCTGATGCGATTTTTATTTTTATTATGCCACCTAGTATGGAAGTATTAAAAGAAAGATTAATAGCAAGAAATACTGAAAGTAAAGATAAAGTACTAGAAAGATTTAAAAGAGCCTATCAAGAAATAAATGAATTTAAAAAATATAACTATGTAATAGTTAATAATGATTTAAATGAATCAGTTGAAACTATGAAAGCAATATTACTCGCAGAAAAATCCCGCGTTGATAGAATCGAGGATATTCACTTAAATACTTCGGAAGAATTTATCCATGAAGGATTAATTGATAAAGAGTTTGATAACAGTGAATTTAAAATAGAATAACTATTTATCAAAAACAAAGATAATCTCTGCATCATATAGTTGCAGATAATTTAATCTTTTCCATTTATATTCAACTTTATCAAATATTTGACTACTAATAGTTTCCCATATTGTAACCCACCAAATAACAGTTATAAAATTAGTTAAAACTGGGGAAATATATTTTTCAGTTAAAATATTTATAATAAGGAAACCAAGTCCTATTATTAAACATAATAAGGACTTTTTATTTATTTTATTAATATGATAATCACTATCATCAATTTCCATACCATAATTATTTCTAAAAGTAGATCTTATTCTTTCTTGTTTTTCCTCATCTATCTTAGGACAATGTATTTCAAAGACAAGATCAGTATTAATAGGAATCATATATGCTATATATTCAATATACTTGCATACATCATCATCTATTTCTAACTTTTTATAATCATGTTTCATAAATAAATCATCAAGATTGGGAAAATCAATTGGTATATAAGCTTTGCCGTCTTCCCTAATATAGTGTGTTTCGACATACTTATCTTCATTAAACTTATTTTTTAAATTTCTTTTTTTTATCTTTTTTGTAAACATATCTTGTTACCTCATTTTCTATAATAATAATATCACAAAATAACTGACAATTAAAAATATTTATGATAATATTAAAATACTAATTGAAAAACTTTGAAAGTATGGTGTGACATACTTTTTTTTAATGGATAATAAAAGGAGGGTGATAAATGAAAAACAAATACTAATTACAGAAAGGAGTTACATGAAGAAGATATTAAAAATTAGTATTATATTATTATTATTTTGTTTTATAAGAGTAAATGGGGAGACATATAGGGGTAAAATATGGGCTGGAGATAATATTGGTAATATTTATGTTAAAAAGGTAAGAAATGATGGTTTTACTCACTTTTTTACAGCAGCTTATACATATTTAAATGATAAACTTGTTTATTGTTTAGAACCATATTTTATTGTGAAAGATGGATATGTTGATTTTGATGTAAGTTATGATAATTATCCACCTTTTACTGAGGAGTTATGGAATAAAGTTAAAAAAATAGCTTATTTTGGCTATGGGTATAAAGATTTATATCATGATCATACAGCCGATTACTGGTTTGTGATAACGCAAGTTTTAATGTGGAAAGAGATGACTAGTGATGAAGAGATCTTTTTTACTGACCGGTTAAATGGCAATAGAATAGATATTTATGAAAATGAAATAAATGAACTTAAAAGTTTAGTTGATAATTATGAAGTAAGACCAGATTTATATATTCCTCATGATATGTATTTAGGTAAGGAAGAGATCTTTACTGATACAAATAATGTTTTAAAATATTACCAGGTTAATGTGACTGGTCCTATCAAAATAGAAAAAGATGGTAATAACTTAAAAGTAATGCCTACTGGAAGAGGACATGCCACAATAGATTATTTAAGAAAAGAAAATAATTATAATAGACCTTTTATTGTTTATCAAACAAGTCTTAATCAAGATGTGATGGAAACAGGAGACCTTTATGAAGTAAGAGGGCTTGATGATATAAATATTCTTAGTGGTTCAATTAAGCTTATGAAAAAATATGATGAAAGACAAAATAAATATACAACAAAAGGAACAAAATATAATTTAACTGATAAAGATGGTAAATTAATTAAGATTATGACGATTAATGAAAAGGGAGAAGATATGATAGATAATCTTCCTTTAGGAAAATATTGTTTAAAAGAAGTGCAGGCCGCCGAAGGTTTTGTAATTGACCCGGTAAGTCATTGTCTTAATATCGATGAGCATTTTTTAAATATTGATGTAACAAGGTATAATAAATTAATTACTGGAAAACTTGATATAACCAAAGTCTATGCTAAAAGTGATACTGGTGTTATGATGCCAGAGGTAGATGCTAAATTTGGAATCTATGATGAAGATAATAATTTAATTAAAGAAGTTACTACTAATCAAAATGGTAAAATAAATGAAGAACTTTATTATGGAAAATATATTTTAAGACAACTAACGGCTGCTGATGGATATGAAAAAATGGAAGATTTTTATTTTCAAATTAAAGAAGATGGGGATGTAATAAGTAAAGTCATAGCTGACGCCAAAATAATAAAGGGGAGTATTACCATAGAAAAATATGATGATAATAAAGAGCATCTTGAAGGTATTAGTTTTGGTTTATATAAAGATAATGAATTATTAGAAACGTACGTTACCAATAATAAAGGAATGGTAGAAATAGATAACTTAGAACTTGGTTTATATGAAGTAAAAGAGATAAAGACTCTTGATGGATATGAACTAGATAATAAAATATATAAAGTAAATCTTACTAAAGAAAATAATACTTTTAAAATAGGTGCTATTAATAAAAAAATAATTATCTTAGAAGTCCCTAATACCTATTATGATTAGAAAATTATTAATTATTATAGTTACTATAATAATATTAATAACTATTATTCTAAATTATGAAAAGGTAAAGATAGAAAGTAAGAGTATTGAATATTTTTTTAATAAAAATAGTGATAAGCCAAATATTATTAAGTACTTAATGATTCTTGATATACCTAAGATTAATTTTAAACAAGGAGTATGTAACTTTTTTGAAGATTGTAATAATGTTAATAAAAATATTGAGTTACATATAAAGTCTGATATGCCTGATAAAGAGGATGCAACTATTATAATAATGGGACATAATGGGAATAGTAAGATATCTTATTTTAAGAATTTAGATAAACTTTGTACTAATGATTTTATCTATTTACATTATGAAAATAATACTTATGAATATATAATAAAAGAAATATATGATATTAATAAAAATGGTAAAGCATCTTTTATTAAGGAGGAAAATAAAAATGCATTATTTTTAATAACATGTAAAAAGGGTCATGATGATAAACAAACAATCTATCTTTCTTATTTAAATGATATTATTGAAAGATAAAAGATATGTGCTATAATATTGATACATCTTATAAAGAGCAGTTGAGGGACTAGCCCGTTGATGCTGCACCAACCTTTTTAATTAGGTGGTAATGCTAGAACTATAAGATAGCCTTTATAAACATTCAAGGTTATCTTGGATGTTTTTATTTGATGAATAATGCTATAAATAAGGAGGATATTATGAGACTTTATAGTAATGAAATTGTTTTTAGAGGTCACCCAGATAAGGCGTGTGATCAAATAAGTGATGCCCTTTTAGATGCTTATTTAAAAGAAGATAAGCACTCTAGATGTGGAATTGAAGTAATGGGAGGAAAAGGAATTATCCTTGTAACAGGAGAGGTTACTAGTAAGGCAAATGTTGATGTAAAAATGGTTGTCAAAAGAGTTCTTAATGATATTGGTTATCATGATAATTATGAGATAATTAATAACTTAGGAGTGCAAAGTAAAGATATAGCTCTTGGTACTAATGATGAGGCAGGAGGAGCCGGAGATAATGGCATGATGTTTGGATATGCAACTAAAGAAACTGATAAACTTCTTCCTAAAGCTATGGTTATATTGCAAGAGTTAAGTATCTTTTATGATGACTTAAGAAAAAAAGATAAGCGTTTTTTAGCAGATGGTAAAGCACAAATAACTGGTTATTATGATGAAAATGATTATTTAATTAAAATTAAAGATTTTACAATCTGTTATCAAAATACTGAAGAAGAAAGAGAAGAAACTGATAATATATTAAAAAACAAAGCAATAGATATTGCTAAAAAATATAATGTTGATGTTGAAAACTTTTTAATTAATCCAACTGGTAAATTTCAAATAGGTGGTTTTGAAGGTGATGCTGGCTTAACTGGAAGAAAGATAGTAGTTGATTCATATCAATCATTTGCTAAAGTAGGTGGAGGAGCTTTTTCTGGTAAAGATCCATCAAAAGTAGATAGATCTGGAGCTTATATGGCAAGAAAAATAGCTAAAGAAATACTTTTAGCAAATAATGATATTACCTCTTGTGAAGTACAAATATCTTATGCAATTGGTATTGATAGACCTTTATCTATTAATATTAAAACCAACAAAGGATATATCGATACTCCTGATAGTTTATATGAAAGATGTAAAGTAAAAAAGATTATTAATGAACTTGATTTACTTAATACTTCTTTTGAAAAAATGGCTATGTTTGGACATTTTATTAACTAAGAAAGATATGATATAATTTTTTATATAAGGTTGGTATTATATGAAATATTTAGCATTATTTAATCCCTATTCTGGTAATCAAAAAGGAGAAGAACTAGCTAAAAAGTTAGATAGTTTATATGATGATGTTATATATCAAAGTATGCCATTAGTAAAAGATTTTAAAAAGTTATTAAATGATTATCAAAATATAATTATATGTGGGGGAGATGGAACACTTAACTACTTTGTTAATCATATCAGAGGATTAAAATATAATAACAATATCTATTATTATTCAACTGGTACTGGCAATGATTTTCATAATGATGTAGGAAATAAATATGATAAACCATATTTAATTAATAAATATTTAAAGAATTTACCTGTAGTAACTATTAATGGAAAAAGATATGAGTTTTTAAATGGTATTGGTATTGGATTAGACGGATATTGTTGTGCTAAAGGGGAAGAATATAAAAAGAAGTATAATAAGCCTGTAAACTATACTAAAATAGCTTTAAAAGGATTATTATATGATTATAAACCAAAGAATGCTAAAGTAACTATTGATGGAAAGAAATATGAATTTAAAGATGTGTTAATGATTCCTACGATGAAAGGAAGATATTATGGCGGAGGAATGATGATTACGCCTATGCAAGAAAGAATTAATGATGATAATCATTTAACTTTAGTAGTTTTAAAAAAAGTTACTAAACTAGAGGTAATATTAAACTTTCCATTAATCTTTAAAGGTAAACATGTTAATAAGAAAAGGATAGTAAAATTTTTCTCTGGTCATAAAATAGAAGTTGAATTTGATGAAAAATGTCCTGTTCAAATAGATGGGGATGTAATACTTGACGTTGAAAAATATAGGGTAGAAAGTAAGAGGATATGCAAGTAAGAATAATTAAAGGAACAAAACAAGTTGGTGGATGTATAACCGAAATATCATCGGGTAAAACTAAAATAATAATTGATCTTGGAATGAAGGTTGATGATGTAGCAAGAGGGATAGATCCTGGTAATCCTAATATAAAAGGACTTACTATTGGAAAGCCTTTATATGATGCTTTATTAATATCACATATTCATGAAGATCATATTGGTTTAATAAAATATGTTTTAAAAGGTATTCCTATTTTCATTGAAGAAAACGCAAAAAGAGTATATAAAATAATAAGCAAGAAAAAGGATATTCCATTATTATCAACATTTAATTTTAATAAAAAATTTAAAATAAAAGATCTTAGTATTACTTCATATCAAGTAGATCACTCTTGTTATAATTCGGGTATGTTTTTAATTGAAAATAATAATAAGAAAATTCTTTATACTGGGGACTTTAGATGCCATGGTTATTTAAATCGTAAATTTATAGCTAATTTAAAAAAAAGTAAAGATATTGATTTAATGATATGGGAGGGAACATCTTTAGGAAGCCGGCATGATACTTATATAAGTGAAAAAGATCTTTCAAGTAAACTTAAAAAAGAAATGCGTAAATATAAACAAGTTTTAGCCTTTACTACTTTTACTAATAGTGATAGAATCTTATCTTTTTATAAAGCAAGAGGAAATAAAAAGTTTTATTTAAATGAAAAACTTAAAAAAATATATATGGATAGTAATATTAAAGATCTTGATATAAATATTAATAAAAAAATAGCTGTTTATGATAAAAAAATAGATAATAATTTTATTTTAAATGTTAGAGTAAAAATGCTTGATGAGATAAAGACGCTTAAAAAAGAAGGTAAACTTAATAATGCATGCCTAATATATTCCATGTGGAGAAAGTATTTATTAACAAGAAAAGATATAAGAAATTTTATTATGGAAATAAAAAAACTTAATATTAAAATTATTTTTATGCAAACATCTGGTCATGCTGATAAGAAAAGTTTATCTTATGTAGAAGAGTTAGTAAAACCTAAAAAAAGTGTTATAATTCATACGAGACATAATAAAAAAGGAAAAGATATTTTAGAAAGTTATGTTAAAGTAAAAGATAATGAAATAATAGAAGTTTAGGTGATAAAATGAAAAAAAGAAAAAACTTAACTCAAGAAGAAAGAAGAAGATGTGCAAGTAAAGCTGGATTATATGGCTTTGTTACAAATCTATTGCTTGGGGCTATAAAATTAATTTTAGGTATTGTATCAGGAAGTGTTAGTATTATGGCTGATGCTCTTAATAATATAACTGATTATGTATCATCTATTCTATTAATACTAGGATTTAAGTTTGCTTCTAAAAAGCCCGATAAAAATCATCCCTATGGACATGCTAGATATGAATATCTTGCAGGTTTTATGATAACAATCTTTATGTTAATAGTAGCAGCTATCTTTTTAAAAGAATCAATTGTAAAGATTGTAAATCCAGCTAAAATAGAAATAAACTATTATATTTTAGCTATTTTATTTTTATCAGTAATGATTAAAATATCACAAATATATGTTTATCGATATTATGCCGATATAACAGGTTCTAATACATTAAACACAAACGCAAGAGATTCACTTAATGATTCAATCATTACAATAGGTATTCTTCTTGGTATGCTTATTATGTTTATCTTTAAAATAAATATTGATGGCTATATAGGAGCAATGATATCTATCTTTATTATTTATAGTAACATCATTTTATTAAAAGAAATTATGGATCCTTTAATAGGTCATGCACCATCAGAAAAACAAGTTAAAAAAATTAAAAGTAAATTAATGGAATATGAAGATGTTAAAGGAATTCATGATTTACTAGTTCATAATTATGGTCATCAAATTGACTTTGTAACAGTTCATATCGAAGTTGATTCTAAAACAAGTTTAAATGACGCTCATGAAATAGCAGATCAAATAGAAAGAGATTTTAAAGAAGGCTTAGGTATTAATTTAACTATTCATGTTGATCCTCTTATTATTGGTAATAAAAAGTTTGATAAATTAAAAAAGGCAGTTGAAATGCTTATAAGTAAATTTGATAAAACTTTATCTATTCATGACTTTAGAGTAATAATTGGTAAAAGCTATAAAACTATTTTATTTCATATCTTAATGCCTTTTGATAAAGATTATAAAGTGGAAGAAATTATTAAATATTTAAATGAAAATACTAATTCAAAAAAAGAAAATTATGAATATATAATTGAAATAGATAGGCCTATTTATTGATAATTATTTATTTATGGTTTAAAATATATGTAAGAAAGGTAGTTTTATGAAAAAGAAATTATATGTAATATTAATAACCCTTATTTTATTATTAAGTGGATGTACTACAACTAAGATGCCTAAACCAGAACTTGAAGAAGGTATGAGAGGAATGCTTGGAATAGATAAAAACATTAATGATAAAAACATTGATGATTATCTAGGAAGAGATGATGCAGTATATTATGATATGAGAATGCTTATTGATAAAGCAACTTATGAAAATATTGGTGGGGATTCATATTTATCGGGATTTATTAAAGGATTTGAAGTTATTCCTTATCCATATATTGCTCCAGTAAAAGATCTTCCAAAAGAAGTTGGAAAAGGCTATGATGGAAAAACTTTGTTTAGAGTTGATAAAGATGGTAATTATATAGCTAATTATGAAGAATCAATGAAAGTTTTAGAATACTTCTTTCCAAAAGATAAATATATCTTCTTAATGTGTGGTGGTGGCGGATATGCTGGCATGATGAAAGATGTTTTAGTATCTTTAGGTTGGGATAAAGATAAGATATATAACGTTGGTGGTTATTGGTATTATGAAGGTGAAAATAATATTGTAGTTAAAAACAATAACAAATATGATTTTTGGAAAATACCATATCATGACATTGATTTTTCAACATTAACTGGAGTTAAATAGTGAAAAAACTGTGGTTATTATTATCACTTATAGCACTTTTACTATGTGGTTGTGAAAAAAAAGTAGAACCATTTAAACTAGATGATGAATATTATAATAAGAAAGAAGTAATAAATGTAGATGAAAATGATTTTAATAAACTTATTAAAGATAAAAAATCATTTGTTATATTTGTTTATATGTCTGGGTGTTTATCTTGTTCTGATTTTGATAATGTACTTGTTGATTTCCTAGAAGAAAATAAGATAACAATTTATAAGATAGCTTATGCTGATGCCAAAGAAACATCTTTGAAAAAGAAAATTCTTTATGCTCCATCACTTGTTATCTTTAAAGAAGGCAAAATGGTTGCTTATCTTGATGCAGTATCAAAAGAAGACTTACCTTATTATGAGTCATCTGAAGAACTTAAAAAATGGTTTACTAAATATGTTGAATTAAATAGTGTAAACTAAAGGCTTATTAAAGCCTTTTTTCTTTTTCTTTTGATATAATGTTATTAGGTGATATTATGTTAACTGTTGTTGCAGCATTAATTAAAAAAGATAATAAAGTTCTTTTAGGAAGAAGAGCTAGTGGCGATCAACTTTCTTATGATAAGTGGGAGTTTC
Source organism: uncultured Mycoplasma sp. (assembly GCA_964345805.1). Lineage (GTDB taxonomy): Bacteria > Bacillota_I > Bacilli_A > RF39 > UBA660 > UBA6448. The sequence continues at coordinate 20,786 of CAYFSK010000007.1, read as the reverse complement.
CTGGTGGTAAAAAAGATCATAAAGAAGATGAATTTAGAGCAATAGAAAGAGAATTTAGGGAAGAATTTAATACTGATATTAAAGCAATAAAGTTTATTGATAACGTTATTTATAAATATCCAAAATGGACAATTGATTTAAGATTAATAGAATGCAAGCATATTAAGGGTGATTATGATTTAATTGATCATACTGAAATTAATTGGGTAGAATTTGATGATATAAAAAACTATGATTTATGTCCAGCAGATAAGAAATTATATGAAAAATTAATAAGTAAAAATTTTAAAGTATAAATAACTAGTTGCCATGAAATACATGGCTTTTTTTGTGATATAATATGAAATGCAACCAAAAATATACAAAAAACAACTAAAAATTGGTAGAGCGCAACCAGTTTATTTTATAAAATTAAGTCATGAAAGGAGAAAAATTATGAATTTTGCAAAAAATTTAAAACAAGTTCGTAAAGAAAATAATTTATCACAAGAACAGCTAGCTGAAAAACTTGGAGTATCAAGGCAATCTGTATCTAAATGGGAATCAGGAGCAGCTTATCCAGAGATGGATAAAGTAATTCAACTTTGTAAATTATTTGATCTTAGTATTGATGAACTTATGAAAGATAATATTAAAGAAGTAAAAAATGATAAGGAAGTTAAAAAAGAATTTAATAATATAATCAATGAATTTTTAAACTATATTACTAAGACTGTAGATTTATTTAGTTCTTTAAAATTTAAAGGTAAAATAAAATTCTTATTTGAACAGTTTATTATATTTATAGCACTAACAATAATATTTTCAATTGGCGGGTTACTTCTTTCATTAGTATATGATTCTTTTATGAATATATTTTCTTTTGGACGCTTTAATGATACTTTATATAGACTTTTTAGGGCCGTTTATACTACGGCATCAGTTGTTTTTGGTTTAATTATAATGCTTCATATCTTTAAAGTAAGATATTTAGATTATTTTAATATAGTTGATAAACCGCTAGAAAATAAAGAAGTTATTAATGAAGAGAAGGAAGTTAAAAATATTGAAAGAAAAGAAGATAAAATCATTATTAGAGACACTAATAATTCAGCATTTAGTTTTTTTAAATTTTTATTTAAAACCTTTACCTTTTTTTGGAAAATATTTTTAGGAACTGTTCTAATAGGATTTATTTTTACAATTATTTTCTTAGTAATAAGTTTTGTCTTAGCTTTTTATTTTAAAGGTGCAAGATTATTTTTTGCTGGCATACAGATAAGTATTGTGTCAGCAACTATTATTTGTATTATTATATCTATTTGGATAATTCACTATATCTTAAATATTAAAAAGAATCGTAAACTTTATATTATGTTAATTGCATCTTTCTTAGTAGCATTTTCATTAGGCCTAGGTATGTTTTTTTATAGTCTTCCTAATTTTAAACATGTTAAAATAAATCAAAGTGATGATAAGAAAATTGTTAAATTACCTATGGAAGATAATCTCTTAATTAATATGGGCAATATAAAATTTATTGAAAAAGATATCAAAGATGTTGAATTTGAAATAAATAAATATGATCGTCTTTATTCATATATCCTTTATTCTATGAATTATAAAGAGGTATATATAAATGATCATAGTGATGAAAAGTTTATATATCTATTTAAAAAGCAAATTAAATATATAAATAACTATGAAATAATTACTGATTATACTAATGATGTAATTAAGATATATGCATCGAAGGAAAATATTGAAAAACTACATTTAAATATAATTAATTATAATAAAGAAATAGAGCAAAATTAATGCTCTTTTTTATTTATATTTATTATATTGTATGTTATATTATTGTTGAAAGGAGTTAATATTATGAATAATTATAATTACAATTATGATGGTGCAAGTCTAGTTACTCCATCAACAGGAATGCTTATCTGGACAGTTGTATCAATAATACTTGCAATTATCGGAGGCTTTCTAGTTTATTTTCTATTTATTAAACCAGATAAAAATTATAATAATAAATTTGTTAATTGGTTAAGAGATTTTTTAAACTTTGATCATTTATTAATTGAAAATATTATTAAGATTTCTTACCTAATTTTATCAATTTATATAACTTTATATTCATTTGGTTTAATTGCAACAAGTTTCTTTTTATTCTTAGGTATGCTTACTCTAGGAAATATAATGTTAAGAGTTCTTTATGAATTTTCTATTTTAATGATAAAGATTTGTAAAGACATAAGCGAAATTAATAATAAAATTAAGAAAGAAAATAAATAGACATAATATTTTCTAAAAGCTTTAATAAAGGCTACAAAATTGTGTAGCTTTTTATTATGGTAAAAATTTGACCTTGATAATAGTTATAAAAAAATATATAATAAAATTAGATAATTAAATATTATCTAGAAAAGGAAAGCGAGGAAAAATGGAAAATGTTAGTTCCATTTTAACTCTTGTAATTGGATTAGTTATCGGTATTATTGCAACTGGCATAGTATTTATAATAATAAGTAAAAAAAGTTCAAATAATGCTAAAAAATTAATTGAAGATGCTAAAAAAGAAGCCGATAAACAAAAAAGAGACTCACTTTTAGAATTAAAAGAAGAATCTTATAAATTAAAACAACAAACTGAAAGTGAAATAAAAGAAAAAAAAGCTGAGCTAAAACAAGCAGAAGATAGATTGCTTAGTAGAGAAAATAATCTTGATAAAAGAGAAGAAATCTTACATAAAAGAGATTTATCTTTGAATGATAAAGAAAATAGTTTAGTGGCAAAAACAAAAAGTATCCAAGAAAAAGAGGATAAAATGGTGGCTCTATTAAAAGAAGAATTAGAGCAACTTGAAAAAATATCTGGATATACTAAAGAGAAGGCCAAAACACAAATAATGGCTAGAGTTGAAGAAGATATAAGTAAAGAAATTGCTGAATATATTCAAGAAGAAATGAATAAAGCTAAACTTGAAGCAAATGAGAAAGCAAAACAACTTATTGTAAATTCAATGGAAAGATATTCAGACGATGTTGTAAGTTTGCAGACAATTAGTACTGTAGATTTACCAAATGATGAAATGAAGGGAAGATTAATTGGTAGAGAAGGAAGAAATATTCGTACCATTGAATCTATTACTGGTGTTGATTTAATTATTGATGATACACCTGAGGCAATAGCTATATCTTCATTTGATCCCCTTCGAAGAGAAATTGCAAAAATTACTCTTGATACTTTGATTAAAGATGGAAGAATTCATCCGGCTCGTATCGAAGAAGTATATGATAAAACAGTTAAAGATATTAATAATAAAATAACTGAACTTGGTAATAAGACAATTAATGATCTTGGAATAACTAAAGTTGATCCAGAATTATTAACATTAATTGGTAAACTTAATTATCGTACTAGCTATGGTCAAAATGCTTTAAAACATTCAATTGAAGTTGCTAATTTAACAGGACTTTTAGCTTCTGAACTTGGTGAAAATGTAAATCTTGCTAAAAGAGCAGGGCTATTACATGATATTGGTAAAGCAATTGACTTTGAAGTAGAAGGAAGTCATGTTGAAATAGGATATGATGTTGCTAAGAAACATCGTGAACATCCAGTTGTTCTTGATGCAATAGCATCACACCATGGTAATGTTGAGGCAAAAAGTATTATTGCTGTTTTAGTACAAGCAGCAGATACTCTAAGTGCAGCAAGACCTGGTGCTAGAAATGATTCTTTAGAAAATTATATTAAGAGATTAGAACAACTTGAAGAAATTGGCAATTCATATGAAGGTGTTGAAAAAACATACGCAATGCAAGCTGGAAGAGAAGTTAGAGTTATGGTTAAACCTGATGATATTGATGATGCAGAAAGCTTTAAGATTGCAAGAGATATGAAAGAAAGAATTGAAAAAGAAATGCAATATCCTGGTACTATTAAAATAACTGTTATCAGAGAAACAAGAGCACAAGAAGAAGCTAGATAGCCTCTTCTTTTTTAAAGGAGAAAGATGGAAATAATAATTGCTAAACACTCTGGCTTTTGCAAGGGAGTTGAAAACACCTTTAATAAAGCATTAAAATTATCAGAAAAAGGTATAGTTTATTGTTTAGGTGAAATAGTTCACAATAAAAAAGTTATTGATTATTTAAAAAATAAGAATATAATCTTTGTTGATGATATAAATGGTGTTCCAGATGGAAAAACTTTAATAATTAGAGCTCATGGGACAACTTTAGATATATATGAAAGAATAAAAGAGAAAAACTTAAAACTATTTGATCTTACTTGTGGAAAAGTTGCTTTTATTCATCATAAAGTAAAAAATAAAAAAGATACTTTTATTATTATAATAGGTAAAAAAGATCATCCTGAGGTAATAGGAACTAAATCGTTTGCAGGATATAATAGTTTTATAGTTGAAACAATAGATGATATTAAAAATAGTTATGAATTATATAAAAAAAGTAATCTTAATAAAGTATATGTAGTAAGTCAAACCACTTTTTCTAAAAAGTTATTTGAAAAAATAACTATAAAATTAAGAAAAGTATATCCTAATATAATAATTGATAATACTATTTGTGATGCAACTTCTTTAAGGCAAAATGAAGTAGAAGATCTTTCTAAAAAAGTTGATACTCTGTTAATAATAGGAGATAAGAAAAGTTCTAATACAAATGAATTATATAAAATAGCATCTAAAAATACTAAAACATATTTTATAAGTGATTATAAAGATTTAAAAGATATTCAAATAAAGGGAAAAGTTGGTATATCATCTGGAGCATCAACACCAAAAAATGAAGTAGATAAAATATATGATTTTTTACAAAAAGAAAACTGAAAATTAATTTTTTTTCAGTTTTATATTGCTTGATTTATTTCCATTATAACTGGTAATATTATTGGTCTTCTTCCTGTTAGTTCATTTATATAAGGTAATATTTCAAAAATTATTTGATTTTTTAAGTCTGTATAACTATAAATTGATTTAGATAAAAAGTCATAAACAATTTGTGATATTTTAGTTTCAATTTTATTAATTAATTCTTGATTTTCATTAACCATTACAAAGCCTCTGGCAATAACATTTGGCTTAATTAATAGTTTTCTTGTTAAAGTATTAATATTTATTATGGCAATAAGTATACCGTCATGACTCATTAATTTTCTATCTTTGATAACAACTGAGCCAACATCACCAATACGTGATCCATCAACATAAATATCTCCAGCAGTAACCCTACCGTCTTTATATACTTTACCATCTTTTAATTTAATAACATCGCCATTTTCAGCAATAATAATGTTTTTTTCATCAACTCCACATAAAGATGCAATATCACCATGTTTTTTTAACATACGATATTCTCCATGCACTGGCATAAAATATTCTGGTTTAATAATCCTAAGCATCCATTTTAATTCTTCTTCTTTAGCATGCCCTGATGTATGAATATCACCAAATTCAGAATTAGTAAATACTTTTACACCTTTTAAATATAATTTATTAATAATCTTATTTATACTATCAGTATTACCAGGAATAGCACTTGATGAGAAAATAACTAAGTCATCATTTAATAGTGATATTTGTTTATGAACTCCATTAGCAATTCTAGATAAAGCAGCAAGTGGTTCTCCTTGAGTTCCCGTACATAAAATACATACTTCAGTTCTTTTTAAATTTTTAGATTGATTAGCATCAATAAATTGTGATCTATCTTTAATAAGTTCATTGTTTAAAGCAAGTTCAATTGCATTTTCCATACTACGACCAAATACAACAATCTTACGATTATATTGTTTACATGTTTCAATAATATGTTTAATTCTAAAAATATTTGATGCAAATGTTGCAATAATAACTCTTCCATTATGTCTTGATATAATATCGTTTAAAGTTCCATCTACTGAAGATTCACTTTTTGAATATCCTTCGGATAAAGCATTAGTTGAGTCAGAAAGTAACAGTTTAACTCCATCTTTTCCAATTCTTGCCATTTTATGAATGTCAGCAAGAGGACCAATTGGTGTCAAATCAAATTTAAAGTCACCAGTTTCAAAAATGGTTCCATTTGGAGTATGGATAGCAATTGCATAACTATCTGGAATAGAGTGAGTAGTATTTACAAACTCTACAGTAAAATGCTTAGTTTTAATAACTGTATCATTATTAACAGGTTCAAAATCTTCATAAAAAATAGTTCTTTCATCAAGTTTTTTCTTAATTAAATCAGTTGCAATCTTTGGTGCATATATTTTTGGTATTTTAACTGCTTGAAGTAAGAATGGTATTCCCCCAATATGATCTTCATGACCATGAGTAATTATTAAAGCTTTTATTTTATTTTCATTTTGCTTTAGATAAGTAATATCTTGAATTACAAAATCAATTCCTAAAAGATCTCCTTCAGGAAAAAGCACACCTGCATCAACAATTAATATTTCGTTGTTATGGGTAATTACATACATGTTTTTACCCACTTCACCTAGACCACCTAAAGCAATAACAGATGTCTCATCTATATTATTCATAATTAAATTCCTTCTTTCTAATAAAAGTTGTTTGCTGTAAAGAATTATAGCATAAAATAGATTTTTTGTCTATTTAATATTAGCAATAAAAAAAGCGTTTATAAAACACTTTTATATTCATTTGGTAGCGGGAGAGGGATTTGAACCCCCGACACTGCGGGTATGAACCGCATGCTCTAGCCAACTGAGCTATCCCGCCAAATAAATAGCACTATTAATATAACATAACTAGGAATATTTGACAATAATAATAAATGTTTTTTCTAAAATAAACCTAGTTTTATAATTTAATATATAGTATAATAATAATGAAATAATAGGTGATTGATATGAGTAAAAAAAATGCTAGCACATCTAGGCCACTTGAAAGTAGAACAATAGGAACATATAAAAGAGGAAAAAATAGTGTTTGGATATTATTGTTTTTATTTATAACATTTGGAACAGTTGTTTACTTTTTGCCACAAATCTCTAATTACTATCGTAAATATATAGGTATCTATTTTGGTCAGGGACCAGTTAATGATGATGAAACTAATAATATAGAAAATACATCTAAAAATTATAAAGTAGGTGATAATAAATTTTCTGCTTATGATATAGAATTTTATGATTCTAAACTAGTAAATGGAAAGTTTTATATTAATGCTAAAGCTAGTAAAGATATTAATCTAACATCATTAAAATATTATCTTGCTATATATGATAAAAGCGATAAGTTAATTAAATGGTTTTTAATAAATGGACAAATTAAAAAGGATGAAGTAAAAGAAATTAGCTTTGATATTGAAGATAATTTTGATACATTTAATATCTTAAGTGCTGGAGAAAATAGTTATCCAGACTCTAAAATAACAGGTGTTAAGGGGAATAAATTCCTTGTTTGTCAAAAGGGAGATGAAAAAATAACATATAACTTTGTAGATGATGGACTTGATACTTTAAAATATGATGTTTTAGTAAAAATGGGTTCTTTAAATTTTGATGATTTAAAATTAAAATATTATAATATGTACTTTGAATATAATTCTAATGTACCAGGTTTTACATCTAAGTATAATATTGATACAGATATTATATTAAATATTGAAATTGATTATAAACAAGTAGTGTCTGATTTAAAAGAAGATATTTTTTTTAAAAAAGGAGTTAATTCAGCAGAAATTAATTATAAAATGCTAGTAAATGGTTATACATGTAGTTAGGGGGCAAAATGAATCTTAATATTAACGATTTTAGTGGTCCATTAGATTTGCTTTTACATATGGTAAAAAAGAAAGAAATGGATATTTATGAAATCGATTTAAAAATAATCATTGATGAATATATTAATTTTATTGATTCACTTGATCGAAATGATTTAGATAAGAAAAGTGAATATTTAATTATGGCATCAGAACTTATTCATTTAAAAAGTAAATTATTATTAGGTTTTGATGATGAAGAAGAAACTGATGATTATGAAATAAATACTGAAGAAGATCTTCGTAATAAAATTATTGAATATGAAAAATATAAAAATATAAGTGATGATTTTCAAAAACTTGAAGAAAATAGACTTGATTATTATACTAAATTACCAGAAAATTTAAGGGAGTATTTACCTGATGAAAATTTAGTAAATCAAATGGATGTTAAAACTTTAATTGCTGCTTTTATGGATATTCAAAAAAGAATCGATTTAAGAAGACCTAAGGCAACAAGAGTTACCAAAAAGGAATTAAGTGTAGTTGATAAAACAAAATATATTAGAAATATATTGAAAGATAAGAAAAAGGTTGAATTTGTTTCTTTGTTTGAAAGTTTTACTAAAGAAGAATTAGTTGTAACTTTTTTATCAATCTTAGAATTATGTAAGAATAATGAAGTAAAGTTGTCGCAAAAGAAAAACTTTAGTAAAATATATATCGAGGTGGCAGAAGATGAATAAATTAGCTGTTTTAGAAGGATTACTTTTTGTAGCAGGAGACGATGGGGTTAATTTAGATACTATTATAAATATCTTAGAAATAGATGAAAAAGAAGCACAAAGTTTATTAAAAACTTTACAAGAAGGATATGAAAAAGAAGATAGAGGAATAAGAATTAGTTTTTTAGCTAATACTTTTAAATTAACAACAAAAAAAGAACATATATCTTTTTATCAAAAATTAATTAAAACACCGGAAAATAATATTTTAAGTCAATCTGCCTTAGAAGTTCTAGCTATTATTGCATATAATGAGCCTATAACAAGAGTTAAAATAGATGAATTAAGAGGAGTATCATCTCAGTATATAATTAGTAGATTACTTTCTAAAGACTTAATTAAAGTATCTGGGAAATCAAATTTACCAGGAAGACCTAACTTATATAAAACAACTAATCAGTTTTTAGATTATTTTGGACTTTCATCACTAAATGATTTGCCAAATATTTCTTATGGAAACAGTGATGATGAAGAAATTGATTTATATTTAAGTAATTATAAAGAAAAATAATAAAAAATATGTTAGTATAATTATGATAATTTTTTATTATTTTATATTTGCCTCTATGGCGGAATTGGTAGACGCGATAGACTCAAAATCTATTTTTCAGTAATGAAAGTGTCAGTTCGACTCTGATTAGAGGCACCAATTATTAAATTTAAGCGAAAAACTTCGCTTTTTTTTTGCATTTTTATAAATTCTATGCTAGTATATCCTTCGTGTGAGGGGGAATTCATATGAGATTCGGTGATGGTAGTGTTGAAAAAAGTAAACTTATAGGTAGATACTTTAAGAACGCAGATAAAATTAATGTTTTATATTTAGATGGTCATATTGAAAAATTTGATGATTGTCCTGAAAAAGAAAAAGAAATTCTTAATACTATGCTTGATCAAGCAAAAACTAGAAATAGTAACATGGACTATAGGGAATTAGAAAGAAATAAGAAAAGAGCTTTTATGAACTGGTTAGTAGGAAATATTGGTTTAATGATTTCAGTATTTAATTCTACTAAATATAAAGGTAGCTTTTTTCAAGTTATTTGGATGTTTATGGCTGTTTGGGGTGCATATATATCACTTGGTGGACTTAAAGATCATTTTGTTTTTAAAATTATTACTTCTGAACTTAAAAAATATGCATTATATTTAGATATCCATGATAAACATATGGAATTATGCGAAAAAACTGATACAGAGTATACAGATACTTTAAATATTAATGCTATAGATGGTATATCATTAAAAGAAATGAAATTTCATCATAAAAAAATATCAGCATATTATGAAGCAAGTAAACTTGCTAGTAGAATTAGAGAAATGTTATTTAGAGCTGTTCAAGAATTTGAAAACGGCGAACATACTGAAGATGATGATGAACGTAATAGTGGCTTTAGAGTATTCTTTATTGATCCAAATGAGTTAGATATAGAAGAAAAAATTGACGATGAAGATCGTTCTAGATAATAAGTTAAAGCAATTTAAATAATTGCTTTTTATTTGTCATATAAATTTTTAAAAAATTAAAACAATATTTTATTATTAATCTCTTTATGATAAAATTATTATGGAGACTAAATGGATAAAATATTAAAAAATATACTAAATAAAATAGAAGGACAAGGATATGAGGCCTATATTGTAGGTGGTTTTGTTCGTGATAGTTTAATTAATAGGAAATCATATGATGTAGATATATGTACTAATGCTCTTCCTAAAGAACTTGGGGTTATATTTAAAAATCATTTAAGTACTAATTATGGGGGAATTAATTTTAAGATTAAAAAATATAATATTGATATAACAACATATCGTAAGGATAGTGAATATGATGATAAAAGACATCCTTCGAAAATAGAATATGTAAGTAATTTATTTGAAGATGTTAAACGAAGAGACTTTACTATTAATGCTCTTTGTTTAGATAAAAATGATAATGTTATTGATTTAGTAAAAGGAATTGAAGATCTTAACAATAAAATAGTAAGATCAATTGGAGATCCTACTAAAAGTTTTAAAGATGATGCTTTAAGAATGCTAAGGGCAATTAGATTTGCAACTATTTTAGATTTTGTTATTGAAACTAAAACTTATATGGCAATAAAAGATAATTATGAACTTGCTCATTTTATTAGTAGTCAAAGAGTTAAAAATGAACTATCTAAAATACTAAGTTCTAAAAATTATCAAAGAGGTCTTGATATTTTAAATAAAACTAAGATTAGCGAGGTTATTGGTTTAAAATATGATAAAATAGTATATACATCTGATTTAATTGGTATGTGGTCACAAATAGAAGTTAAAAAATGTGAGTTTACTAAAGAAGAAAAAGATAATATAGCATCAATAAAAAAGATATTAAATGTAGGGAAAATAACTAATCATGAAATGTTTATTCATGGGCATTATTTATCTTTAGTAGCCGGAGAAATACTTGGTATAGATGCTAAAGTTATTAATAAAAAGTATAAAGGTATGCCAATTAAAGCAATGAAAGATATTAAGTTTAATGGTAAAAACGTTATTGATATTCTTAATATTAAACCATCAAAGAAAGTAAAAGATATTATGATAAATATTCGTAATGAAATATTAAATTCTAATTTAAGAAATAACTTTAATGCAATAAAAAAATATGTACTGGAGAAATGGCAAGATGGATAAAGAAAACAAAAAATTTATTATTGAAACAATTTTTCTAAGAGAAGCTGTTAAATACAACTTATCTTTAAGTGAGTTTATTGTTCTTATGTACTTTGATAATAAGGGTGAATTATTTGATGTTAAGAAAATAGTAGATTCTACGGGTCTTAGTGAAGAAGGAGTATTAAGTGCATTTGAAAGTTTACTTGAAAAAAAACTTATTGTTTTAAATTCTGTTAAAAATGAAATAGGTAAAATAGTAGATAAAGTGTCTTTAGATAATCTTTATAAAAAGATTAAAGATGAAGTCAAAAAGAAAAAAAATGATAATAAAGAAGATGATTTTTTTACTGAATTTCAAAAGTATTATGGTAGGAGTTTATCTGGCCTTGATTATGAATGTATTAAAGGATGGCTTAGTGCTGGTTTTAGTGAAGAGATGATTATATATGCTGTTAGAGAAGCAAGTTATAATGGAGCATACTCTTTAAGCTATATAGATAGTGTATTATATGCATGGAAGAAAAAAGATATTAATACTCCTAAAGATGTTGAAGAGTATTTAAAAAGTAGAGATTTTAAAGAAGTATTGATTGATGAAAATATTTTGGAGTATAACTGGCTTGATGAAGAGTAAAGATTTATTAGAAAAACTTGATAAGATGATTCCTAGTCCCAAATGTGAACTTAATTATAGTAAGGATTATGAATTATTAATTGCTGTTGTTCTTTCTGCTCAGTGTACTGATAAAAGAGTTAATATAGCAACTAAAGAAATGTTTTTGAAATATGATTTAGCATCACTTGCTAGTGAGAGTTTAGATAATATTAAAAAAATGGTATATTCACTTGGAAATGGCAATAAAAAGGCTTTTTATGTAAAAAGTATTGCTGAAAAGTTATTAAGTGAAAAGGGTGGCGTTGTTCCAAATGATCAAGAATATTTAGAATCACTTCCTGGAGTTGGTAGAAAAACAAGTAATGTTGTTTTAGCTGAATTATTTAATAGACCAACCATTGCTGTTGATACCCATGTTGAAAGAGTATCTAAAAGAATAGGACTTGCAAACATGAAAGATAATGTTAGAACTATAGAAAATAAAATAATGAAAAAATTTGCTAAGAAAGATTATAATAGACTTAATCATCAACTTGTTTTATTTGGAAGATATATATGTACAGCTAGGAATCCTAAGTGTAATGAATGTTTAATTAAATGTAAGTATGAAAAAAAGTCAGAATAACTGACTTTTTATTATGGCTTATTTGGTTTATTTGGCTTTGTTGAATCACCTGGATTACTAGGATTACTAGGCGTACTAGGCGTACTAGGATTTGTTTCCTCATCTTCTTCACTACTTGGTGGATTAATAGCTACATTAATTATTAAACCATCTGATTGATTTGCTTTAAAGTTACTATAAGAACTTCTTATAGAATATTTATATAAACCGGAGGGCTGAACTCCTAAATCATAAGTAACATCTTTTGTCCAACCCATAAACGTTGCTACTCCATCACTATTTATTTTATAAACATCATATCCAAATTCTCCGAACATATTAGTTGAATCATTTATATAGTTTTCATAATATTTAGATGCATAAGATCCATAATATTTATTAAAATGTTCTTTTAAATAAGCTGTGTTCATGGCATTTGGCGTTGGAGCTGCATTCCATGATAGAATAACTTTATTTTCACTACTTGAAGTATATTTGCCACCGGTTGGTGCTGTTAGTTTAGCAAATCTAGTTGACTGTTCTGCTGGTTCAAAACCACTTAAGAATACTCCTGTTATTTTCATATTATCAGGTGTATATTCAGAAGGAAGTTGTAGAGGTATTGTTTTACTTTCAACAGTAACATTAACAACT
>CAYFSK010000007.1:0-7756 GCA_964345805.1 uncultured Mycoplasma sp. | reverse complement strand
GGCAGGAATAATTTGTCTTCTTGGACGCCAGTTATTAGTAGTGGTCATATATGTTTCTTTAGAAAGTTCATCATATCCATACCACATTGATAATGAATACTCTGGTGAATATATTACACTCCAAGAGTCCATAGTTGAATCATCAGGAATACCCTTTTTTCTTCTTGAATCAGCATCAATTGTTGTTGTACCTGTTTTTCCGCAAATTGTTGTTCCAGGAACATTAATATATCCTATGCCACCTGTTGTAATAACATCTTTTAAAATATCATTAATTAGGTATGCAGTGGTACTACTCATAACTTGCTCTTTTTCATATTTATATTCAAATGATGTACCATTATCATAAATAACTTTAGTAAATGAATAAGGTTTAATATAGTATCCACCTCTTGCAAAAGCAGCAAAGGCAGCACTCATTTCAAGTGGTGATACACCTTCAAATCCTCCAATAGAAGCAGATTCATATAATTCTTTTCCATAATCAATTCCTAGACTATGAACAAATTTTGATATTGAACCAGGACTTTCTTTTTGTAGTTTTTGAAATGCTTGCAGCGAAGGAATATTTCTTGATTCAACAAGAGCAGTTCGCATGGTAATCATTCCCATATAAGAACTATCAGCATTTCTAATGCTAGTACCATTACTATATGTATATGGTTCATCAAAAAAGTAATCATTAGGAGAACCGTGTAAGTATTCAACATAAGGACCAAAGTCCATAATGGGTTTAATAGCAGACCCAGGTTGTCTTGATATATCAACGGCTCTATTTAAACCTTTAGCTTGATAAAATCTTCCTCCAGATAATGCTATAATTGAACCGTTTTCAGCAGAAGTAACAGCAATACCAAGTTGAACTTTATCATCTGGAAACTTATAAAATTCTCCATCTTCAGTTCTTGTCATTATATCTTGTACTCTTTTTTCAATAGTAGAATAAATTTGCATTGGATTATTATATGGGTTTTTACCAGTAACTTCTTGAACTTGACGAAGAACAAAATCTATTGCAGCTTGATGTTCTTCGCTGGCAGATACACCACTTTCAGTAAGTAAACTTTGAATAGGTATTTTAAGTACTGCATTCATTTCTTCTTCAGTTATATAACCATGATGTACCATTAATTTTAATACTATTTTCTGACGATTACGACAACCAACAGGATTTTTAAATGGATTATATAAACGAGCATTTTGATACATTCCAACAAGTAAAGATGACTCTGCTAAAGTAAGTTCGGAAATACTTTTACCAAAATAATATTTGCTTGCCTGTTCAACTCCAGATATACCTGTATAGTTTAAATTTCCATCATAACCAAGCCAAAGGGTATTAACATAAAATTCCATTATTTCTTCTTTAGTATAGCAGTTTTCTAATTTAAAAATAGCCATATAAATATCTCTAAATTTTCTTAATAAAGTCTCTTTTTTAGTTTCTCTTTTAACTCCCTTGGTATAAAGGTTTTTAATAACTTGCATCGAAATAGTAGATGCTCCACCTTCATCGCTACCGGTTACTTGTTTAATAGATGCTTTGATAAATCTAGCTAAATCAAGACCATTATGTTGAAAAAATCTTGAATCTTCAGTAGCAAGAAGAGCGTCTATAAATACTTGAGGTAAATCTTCATAATTAATAACTTGTCTATTTTGATCACCAATTCTTGCCATTTCTGTTCCATCTTTATAATATAAAACAGTAGCATCTTTTGAATATAAAACATCTTTATTAAAGTCAGGTGAACTTAAAATAATATATAAAGCAAAAACAAGACCTAGGCTTGCTATAGCAATTCCTATTATAAGAATTATAGATACAACAAAATTTCTAACTCCTTTAACAGAAATGTAATTTTTAATTTTATCTTTAACAACGTTACTTTTATTTTTAATTTCTTTTTTTATTTTAATTTCTTTTTTAACTTTAATTTTTTTCATTTCTTTAGTTTTATCTAAATTTTCTTTAGTCTTCTTTTCTTTAGATTTTATTTCTTTAGATTTCTTTTTTTCTTTTTTAAATAACTTCATATTTTCTCCTTTATTATTCTTTCAACACAAGGTAGAAAGTCTACGCCACGAAGATAACTATACTCAAGCTTATAACCATTTTCTTTTAGAAAATCATATGGAATGCTTTTACGTTTAGTAGTATTAATAAATTTAATTAAAGTATTACCATCTAGTAAAAAACATTCATCTTTTATCATTATGATTAAAAAGCAAATACCATTATGCTCAATTATTTTTTTTATGTGTTTTATTTGATGCAAAGAGATATTGTTTAAGGGAAGAAATCCCTTATTAGTGTTTTTAGCATCAAATTCTATATAATAACCCTTATATACACCATTATAATCTAAAGTAGATTGAGATTTATAAAAAGCATCAGTGATTCTTTTTTTATCATAATTATATGTAACAACTTGAATTGGTGTAGGTTTTTTATGGATAATAGCGATATCTTTTTCTAAATATAAATCACAAGCTATATTAATTAGATTCTCTAAATCCATTCCTCTATTTCCATAGTTAATACTTTTTTTATATTGTTTATTAACATTTCCAGGATAATTCATTAACTATCACCTTAATAATTATATCAAATAAAATTATAAATGTTAACTATTTTTATGGGTTTTGAAAAAGAAGCTGACTAATTGACAAAACAAGTGTTTTTATAATATAATCAAATAGTCAGAAGGAGTAGTTATGAATAAAGATAAGATTGCTTTAACGCCAAAAGATATTTTGGAACATGAGTTTAAAATTGATGCTCGTGGTTATCGTCCTCAAGAGGTTGATAAATATCTTGATTTAGTCATAAAAGATTATACTGAATTTTACGGTATTATTAAAACTCTAGAAGAAAAAATTGATAGTTTATCATCAGATAATTCTTATTTAAAAGAAAAGTTAAGACATGCAGAAGATGAACTTGCTAAAGTGGCTGAAGAATTAGCTAGTAGTCCTAAATCAGTATCTAATATTGACCTTCTGAAAAGAGTTAGCCAACTTGAAAAAATAGTTTATGGTAAAGAAATAGAATAATATCTAAGGCAAATGCTGCAAATCAGTTTTTTGCAGAGGAAAGTCCATGCTCACACATTCTGCGATGAATGTAGCGATCGTGCTTAGGGAAAAAATAACCTAAGGTAGCAAATGCTAACGGCTCCGAGGATTTCTTTATAAGAAATTAGTAGGTATAAAAGTGCCAAAGAGACGAGCCTTTTAGTGATAAAAGGAGTGGAACGGGGTAAACCCCACGAGTGAGAAACCCAAATTTTGGTAGGGGAGCTGGTTACAAGGGAATCAAACCTAATACCGGATGTTTATACATAGATAAATGTTTGCCACTTTTTTAAATAAAAGTACAGAACATGGCTTATTAAGATATTATTTTTATATATAGGAAGTGAATTTTTTGGAAGAGATAGGAAATTTGTTTTTGCTTACAAGAGAAACAGCTGGTATTTCACTTAAGGAAGTAAGCGATGATTTAGATATTCCGGAAGCAGCGCTTGAAAATATAGAAGATGGAAAACCTGGCGCTTTTTCTGATATTTTTATTCTGAAAGATTATGTTTTTAATTATGCTAAGTATTTAGGGCTTGATGCAGAAAAAATAATTGATGAATTTAATGAATTTGTTTTTGAATCAACTTCTAAAATTCCTGTTAAACAAATAGAAAAAGAAATTTCTGAAAACAAGAAAAATGAAGAAGTAGAAAAAGTAATTTCCCCATATACAAGAAAAGAAAAGTCTATTAAAAACTGGGTATATTTCTTACTTTACTCAGTTATCATATTAATTTTTATAGTAGCAGTTGTTTGGAGTGTTGCCCAAATAACTATTAATAGTAGAACAGCAACAAATATAAGTGTTTCAAAGTAAAGGAGAAAATTATGAATACACCTAATAAAATAACAGTATCAAGAATAGTATTATCATTTATAATACTTATCATACTTGTTTTACCTTCATCAGCCTTTGGTTTTAACTGGCCTGTTTATGATTCAATATTTGGCATTAAAATCAATCCTCTTAGTTTAAAATATATTATCACGGGAATATTATTTGTGATTGCAAGCTTAACTGATAGACTAGATGGTTATTTAGCAAGAAAATGGAATATGGTAACTGATCTTGGTAAGATGCTTGATGCCATAGCTGATAAAATTTTAGTTAATGGAGTTTTAATAGTTCTTGCATATGATAAATTTATTCCAGTTGCTGTACCTGTAATTATTATTACAAGGGACATAATTACTGATACATGTAAAATGGTTTCAGGCAATAAAGGAAAAGTGGTTGCTGCTTCATGGATGGGTAAATTAAAAACAGCATTTATGATGGTTGGTGTATCATTCGTCTTTTTTGGTAACCTACCGTTTCAATTAATACCATTTGATTTTGCAGGTCTTTGTATAATAATTGCAACTGTACTTAGTGTTGTAAGTGGATGTCAATATTACTTTGCAACAAAAAAACTTTTAGGAGATAAATAACTAGATATATTTTGCCAAGTGAAAACTTGGCTTTTTATTTGAAAAAAACATAAAATTATAGGTATTTACTTTAAAATGTGATAAAATGAATATGTAGGGTGTAGGAAGATGAAACAAATAGAAAAAAACAGCTATAAAGATTATTTAAATAGTAAAAAGAAAAAAGAATTAGAAAATATTTTAGATACATATAATATTGAATATAAAAAGAGTTTAAAGAAAGATGATTTAAAAGATTTAATATTAAAAAATTTAAAGAATATTGTTTTATTTACGCTGGATATATTTCAAAATGATGAATTACAAAATCTAAAATTAGTTATTAAAAAAGAAGGCAATATAAAAGTAAAAATAAATTTCTTACTTCTAGACTTTTTATTAATTTTAAAAAGAAATAGCATAGTATTTTCTTTAGATGATGAAAGATTTATTATGCCAAAAGAAATAGTAGATTTATATAAAGAAGCATTAAAAGATAAGGAAATAGTAAATAAAATAAAAGAAAATACAGATGAATATAATTTTATCTTAAGTTATATTGGTGTATATGGAATAACAGATTTTGATATATTTTATCAAAACTATGCTAAAGATTATAAATACACTAAAGATGAAACTATAAATAGAATAAAAAAGCTTTCATTATTTTATAGAGAAATATCATTTTTTACAAATAAGAATAAAAGTTATATTGCAAGTAATAAATTTAAAAGTTTTAAAGATGCATCTTATTTACTAAAAAAGCAAGATTATAAAATATATACTAATAAAGAGATACTTAATTTTTATAATCTTAAATTTATGGCAAAGAAAAGACCTTATAAAAGATTAAGTAAGTTTATTAATAAAAATTATAATGTAGAAAAAGGTAATTTTAAGATAATAAACAAATATGTATTAATTCCTTATTTTCAAGAAAGACAGTTAAATAAAGATACTTCTAAAGAAATACTTTCTGCTTTAGTTGATAAATATTTTGAATATAATAATGATAGACATAAAGAAAAATTTATTGATCTTATTAAAAAGCTAGCACCTTATTATCCATCATGGGAAAAAGGTGGCCATACTGAAAAGGAGTAGTTATGATAAAAAAGTTTTTAAATAATAAAAACGTATATTTATATATAAGTATATTAATAATATTTATATTTACCATAGGATATTTTTTAGTTATTAGTAGTTATAGTCATGCTTTTTCAGATGATGTAACAATTAGTTTATATGAAAGCAAAATAAAACATATTACTAAGATAGCTGAACTTTATGGTGATAAAAACAAAGATTTATTTAAGGATAAAAACTCTTTTTATATTACTGTTGATGATCTTATAACAAGTGGTTATCTTACTGCAGATGAAAATGGAAATATTTATAACCCTGATGATAAAAACAAATTATTAAATGATTACAAAATAAGAATAACTTTAGAAAAAGATAAAGTAATAGCTAAAGTATTAAACTAAAATGTAAATAGGCGTACAATTTTACACTATATGGTTGATTTGTTTACAAAAAAATGTGTATGATATTATTGTAAGGAGTGATAGTAATGTTATACCCATCAATAGATAAGATATTAACAAAAGTTGATTCAAAGTATTTACTTGTTCATGTTATATCTAAAAGAAGTAAGCAAATGATTGAACATAATCATTATCAAATGAAAGATAGTGAATATTTTAACAAGAAACAATTGGGAAGAGCTCTAGAAGAATTAGATAAGGGTTTAATTACCGTGGTTCAAAAATAAAATCTTGATTATCTTATGATTGTGTGGTAAGATAATTAGGTCTTTTGGGGAATTAGCTCAGCTGGCTAGAGCACCTGCCTTGCACGCAGGGGGTCGCGGGTTCGAATCCCACATTCTCCACCAAGAGGTATTTAAAGCCCTAATTAAAGGGCTTTTTTCGTTAACTATTAATGAAAAATATGATCTAAAAAAGATGAGGTAAGATATGAAAGGAATAAGAAATCCATTTTATCGTAAAATATTTTATATAGCACTTGTAGTAATATTAGCAATAATGCTTATTATTTTTGTTGGAATTAAACTATCAACAGGAAATGCTCACCACTATATAATAGAAGATTCTCTTTTAGAAGAAGGCTATCAAGATTTTATAATACGAGATTATAAAGAATATAATGCTTTAGCTAAAAAATATGAAATTCCTTTAGATCTTGTATCCGAAGATTTTACTATTTATGATTATTTAGTTTCATATCAAGAATATGATCCTTGCAAGGAAATAGGTTTTAAAAAGCTTATTTCTATTGAAGAAGAAAATGGTAGAATAGTTGTTACTTTTAAAGTTAATAATAAATGTGGATGGTGTGGAAATAAAATAGTTTTATATCTTATAGCCATTCCAAAAGATACTGATGATTTGCCAATAGAGTATGTTTATAACTATAATAAACAAAAAAAATGTAATGATGTTGATATTAGTAAATAAGTTATGAGCTTTACAAAAATTATAAATAGTGCTATAATTTTTCTTGAAATCAGCGCGAAAAGACAATAATATTATATGATTTATTAAGAGAGTTAGTGTTTGGTGTAAACTAATTAATAATATAATATTTACTACTTTTCAAGAGGATTAATAAATCCCGGTTAATAGCCGTTATTAAAATTAAGTAAATAAAGGATGGTACCGTAAGAAATTACTCCTTAAGGTATCATCTTTTTTGTTTAAAGAAAGGATTAATATGAATATGTTAGAAGAAAATATTAGCTTAGAAAATGCTTATCCCAATGATGCATATTTAGCAGTAGATGTGTTAAATCAAATGGATAAAACATTTGATAATAATTTTAAAAGTATACTTGCAATAATAGAAGATGAAATAAAAAAGGAGATACAAAATGAAAAAAATACTAGAAGATGAAAGATTATCAAAATTAAATCATAGTTGTGCTCATTTAATGGCTCAAGCTGTTAAACACATTTTTCCTAATGCTTTATTTTGGGTAGGACCAGTTATTGAAGAAGGATTTTACTATGATATTGATTTAGGTGATTATACTTTAACAGAAGAAGATTTACCTAAAATAGAAAAAGAAATGAAAAAGATTTCTAAAGATGGAAAAAGAATTATAAGACATGAAATATCTAAAAAAGAAGCTTTAGAGACATTTAAAAATGATCCATATAAAATAGATTTAATTAATCGTTTTGAAGATAATGAAGTAATAAGTTGTTATACTCAAGGTGATTTTACAGATCTTTGTCGC
>CAYFSK010000006.1:5860-31960 GCA_964345805.1 uncultured Mycoplasma sp. | reverse complement strand
GCTCCAAATAAAAATAAGCCTTGTTAAATACAGGGCTTTTTTATGCAATTTATTATGATGTTGATTTTAATGATAAAGCATAGTGACCAGAATAATAACTTTTACGACAATCTTTACCAGTAACTAGGAATCTTGATCCATTTGGTCTCATTCCTTCAAGTTTACCATCCCAGCTATCAATTATTAATAAATCTCCTTGAGATAAAGTTGATGATGTTGTAACACTTTTCTTAAATCCAACCGCAGTAACAAAGTGTCTTGATGTTCCAGCTTTATTACCATTAACTTGAATTATGATAGGTCTATTATTAATAAGTTCATTATAAGTTGCTTTTAATATCTGTTCTTCTGTATAATTCATATCACTTCTAAATTTAGATGCATATCTATATTTTAGAAAACTACTTGGTCCATCTCCTCTTCCTCCTGCATATAAATTATAAGCATGAACTAAAGAAACAGCCATACAATAACCACCATAAGTTTTAGTTTTAGTAGCTTGTTTAATTTGATTACGATTTATTATTCCAAGATATTCTCTAACACTAATCTTTGAATCAATTACTAGATATTCCGACCCATTAAATGAATATGAAATCATATTACTTGTGTCACCATCAACGGCAAAGTGTCCGCCACCACCTCCGCCTCCACCACCTGGGGTTGGTTTAGGTGGGGTTGGTTTATGAGGATCTTTAATAACACATTTTTTATTTTCCCATGTTCCACCATCTTTAAGACATTTTTTCTCAGCTTCTTTTTCTTCAACAAGACCACCAAGACTTGTTATTTTAGCCTGGAATGTCTCAATAATCTCTCTATCTGCTCTATTAGCATCTCCATCCATATAATTAATTAAATCTTGTAATTTATTTTCTGTCTTTTCTAAATTTTCTTTACTGGGTTTGCCTTGAAGCATAGTTATTGAATCTTCTACATCCTCAACTTTACTCATATATTCTGCTTTTTCAGCTGATGATGATAAAAGGCAACCTTTTAAATATTCAGTTCCTTCCTTATCTATAACATTTAATAAAGCCATAATAATTGTAGGCAAGAAAAAGATAAATATACCAACAAACATTTTTATAATACTTTTTTTAATTATTGGACCTATATTTTCTTCCTTACTTAATAAAGCTTTTATTAAAGTTATTATCCCTACTAATATTATAATTACAGGTACCAAGATAAAAAGAATGTTTTTTAGTATTCCTAATATATAAAAAGTTCTAAGAGAACCTGAAGTTTCACAAAAACCTATTTTCATAAATTACCATCCTACACTTACTAAAATAATATCATTATTTCATTTATCTTTCAAGAAAATAAAAAAAGCGTTTACGCTCTTTTTAATCGTCGAAGAAATCATCAAAATATTCATCATCTGTAACTACTTTTTCTCCAAGTACTACACTATCTTTATCAACATTAATTTTTGATTTATTAATATCCTCTATATTGATTTCTTTTGTTAAGTCAAGAGGATTAACTTCCTCTTCTTTAATTTGTTTTTTTCTTTCGTTTTTATCTATTTCTTCTATTTTTTCTAAAATAGATTTATCTTTCATTTCTATATATTCATTTTCTTTTACTTCAGGAAGTTTTAAATCATTAATATTTATTACTTGATTATCATCAGAATCTTCTTTATCTTCATCTTTTAAGATGCTTTCTTTTTCTTCAAAATCTTTCTTATCAAAAACATCTGTAACAACTTCTTTTTCACTACTTGAATGCTTTTGTCTTTCTCTTTCTTCTTCTTCATCAAGCTCTTTTAGTTTCTTTTCAATATCTTTAACCATTTGATCAATATCATTATCAGATAAATTAGCATATGGATTACTGCCTGCTGAAGATGGTCCAGCAAACGGATTTAAAGTAGGATTACCTTGAGGAGATGAAGGTTTATCATTTCCCATAAATGGATTAAATGAATTATTACCACCAGATAAGAACGGATTAAATCCACCACCCATTCCTCCCATAGGACCCATGCCCATACCACCCATTGGTGATGGAGAATTACCACTTAAAGCATCATCATTTTTCTTAGTAGAAACAAATTCTTTTAAATTAAATATTTGAATTTCCGTTTTTTCTCTTCCAGGAATAGTTGCTTTATCATGTTTATGACCCCAATCAATTTTAAAGTCTGGTGTCAAATTTGTTTTAAACGGATTTTTACGCCATCTTATTATAATTGCTTGGAATAATTTTAATTTTTGTAAATCAGATATAGTAATAAGTGGAGTTGATGCAGTTTTATCCTTATCTTTTGATTTTATTTCACCACACATTTTACTTATTTCTTCTAAGGCTTTTAATTCAGTTGAAATCAAATAAATTAAGTTACCACAGTTTCCTTTAATAGTTTGAGCAACTTCTGCCCCATATACATCATCAAGTTGAGAGAAGTTTTGAATAATAAATGTAAATCTAATAGAACGGCTTCTTGCTGCAGTAATCATAGCATCAACATCTTTTAAAGGTGGCATGTTAGCAAACTCATCTAAAATAAAATTAGTTCTATATTTTAACTTTCCACCATTTTTTTGTGCACAATCTATTAGTGTTTCATAACATTGCTTAGTAAAAATTGTCATCAGTGAGTGATAAGTTTTCTTTTCATCATGAACAATCATAAATACTGCTGTTTTATTATTTCCTATTTCACGCATATCAAAATCACTATATGAAAGCATTTCAGAAAGGTTTTGTTTAGTTGAAAACTGTCTTACCTTTTGTCTAAATGTTGATAAAATACTTCCTTTTGTATCTTGAGGAGCTGTAATTGTATTGGAAGCAAAGATATATTCAGGAGAATCTTCACCATGATAACCAAAGTATTCTTTAATATATGGAGTTGCTCCTCTTCTTTCTTCGCCTTGAATTGACATTTGATTAATACTATTTATATTAACTTGTGATTCATTTTCAGCATCTTTAAATAATGCTAAAGCAAGACCAGAAAAATAGTCTGCTGCACTTCTTTCCCAGAACGGGTCTTCTTTACTTTCTTTATCAAATAAAATATTAGCAGAAACGTCTTCTAAAAGTTCTGTAGCTTTATCATTATTTCCTATTTTATAATATTGATATGGTAAAGAAAGAGGATTCCATGCATTACCTAATTCTGGATCACGAATATCAAGAATAACAATTTTATATCCTTGTGATTTTAAATACTCACCACAATATTCATATATTTCACCTTTAGGGTCAGTAATAACCATACTTTCTCCCTTTTTACCAAGAATATTAACTAGTGGCTTAACAATACATTCTGTTTTACCAGAACCAGTAGCTCCAATTACCATGTTATGATATTCGCCATCATCTACCCATATTTTATCTCCATTATTTATAAGAGGAATACCAGCAGCATCGATAGTCGAAGAGTTAGCATTAATACATACTACTCCTTTATCATTTTTAATTTCTTTTTCATCAGCCCATTTAGAATAACCATCTGAACTTTTTTCAGAAAATCGAATACCAAAAAGTCCACCCTTATCTTTTTCAAAAATATATGATGAAATACTAGTAAATATTAATATTAATATTCCTACAAATAAAGCAAATATAATTATTAATGTATTAGTTTCTAAAAAATCTTGAGGATAAGGAATAAGTCCATAAAATGATCCTGATTCAGCAAGTGTTGAAAAGTTTAATACAGCAATTGTACAAAAATAAAGAAGTATTACGCAATATAATACAAATAACATAAAATCTTTTTTTGTTACTTTAAATTTCATAAATACTCCTCGTTTCTATATAGTATTATACTATATTTTTTGTATTCTACCAATAAAATATTGTTAACTATCACTACAACCGTTATTTACATAATTATAGGCACTTTCTGCACTAATATTTTCACATGATTTATCTTTAGGGTCTTTAACAAAATCCTTACAAAATGATCTTGCTATAGCATCAGCACTTGATCCATGTAATAAACTTACTTGTGCACTATAATACTGATCTTTATTAAGTAGTTCAATCATTTTTTCCATTTGACATTTAATATTATCATTTGAAGATGAGCAGGCTTCAGTAATTTCTTCTTTATTAAAAAATCCTCCCGATTGAATATTATTATCGGCATTAGCACTAGCAATTACAGCAGCAACGGCATAATTTCCATAACCAGATTTTAATAAAGATTTACATAACGTTTCTTTATTAGAACTTCCTTTTTCATATTCAAGAGAACTAATTTCAAAAATGAGTCTTGGATGATCAATATTAATATAATCAAGGGGATTTAAGTTTTCACCAAGTTCTTTTATTTGAATTTTTAGTCTTTTATCACCCCAAACTTCACCGATTCTTTCTCCAAGCGTCACTTCACTGCCTTGATAAACACGTGTCCATGATAAATTTTCATAAATACTAATAAGTCCATTATCATGAACAATTATCAATGTATGAGTATTATCTTCATTATCGTTATTTGCTATTACATAACCAAAATTAATCGCACAAACATCTATTTTTTCTCTTGGATCAGTTACTTTAATAACAATTCCTTTTTCATCACAATTAGGGCAAGTTCCAAATTCTTTTTCAATTATACTTTTAGGAACTTCTTTTTCTTTCATAGAACCAACTGGCCATGCATAAGAATTGCTAATATTAGCTTCTTTAAAAGCATTATCAGCAATACTATATTCTACAAAAATAGAATCACATTTATAATTTTTTATACCATCATTGTTAGTTTCTTGACTAAAAGGATAACCTTCTCTAAACTTAAGCAAAGCCATTGTAAGTGGCGTTATAAGAGGTTTTGATTTATATACCTCACAATTATTATAAAAAACATCCAAATTATTACTATAATTTTTAACATCTTCTGCTTTTTTAAAGCCAGAATAATAACTATTTGAATCTAAAATACTTGGATTTTTAAAAATTATATATTCATCATTAGGATCAGTTAAATCCTTAGATAATATTTTTTCTTTTAAATCAAACTCTGCTTTTATATACTCCTCAAAAGTTTTACCTAAAACACTAACTTTATTATAATCTGGTAATTTTTGCATATGACTTGAATTATCAACAATAGCAAAATTATCATCATTACCAAAATAAGAATAAGGAGAATAGTATGGCATATCTTGAGTACATGTCACTAATAAATATTGTGTGGCTTCATAGCGTTCTTCAAGTAAAGACAATATTTCTTCAGATGCCTTTGGAATATCTGAAGAAATTCCTTCAGCTGTATAAAAAAGTTTTCCCATATAATTAGGATTATCTTGATCAAACCAATTAGTAAGAGTGTAGTTTTCTACTTTAATTTCTTCAAGGCAAGCGCTATCACACATTTTGATATTACAACCTTTATATGGATTACAGTAAGGAATACCTGTATTTAGTTCGCTATAAAGAATATATGGAATACCAAGCATTGTAAAATAATCATAACTAGTTGATAGATGTGGAGCAAGAACTGGCCCATGTGATGCTTTAGTTAATGCCCTTGTTCTAGTATAAACCATGTATGTATCTATTAGTTCAATTAAATTACTATCATCTAAACCCTTTTTTAATTCTTTATGATATTTAGCATATGCAGCACCCATTATTAATTTTTTCATACCTACAACTTCAAAGGTATCATCTTTATTTATTCGCATTTCAAATTCAGCATTCTCATAATTATATTTTTGATCAAATACTTCATTTTTACTTTCTGCTGTCATAAACATACCCATAAATAAGAATAGCAATATGAAAAGAAGGAAAGCAACAATTAAGAAAATCCAAAACCAAGGACTTCTAATTAGTTTTTTTAGAACTTTCTTTTTTACTTCATCTGTTTTTTCTTTAACTTTTTCTTTGGCTTTTTCTACTACTTCTTTAGGTTTGTTTTTAATCTCTTCAGCTTTTTCTTTAGCTTCTTTTGCTTTATTAATGCCTTTACCTAATTTAGTATTATTAAATCTATTTCTAACATCTTCTTTAGTCTTATTTACTTTATCTTTAGCTGCATTAACACCACTCATTAATTTAGTGTTATTAAATTTATCTTTAGCTTTTTGTTTAGCATCTTCTACACTTTGTTTGGCAGCATTTACTTTCTGACCAACTGCAGAGTTATCATAATTATCTTTTAATTTGTCTTTAACACCCTTTTTTTCAGATTCTTTTTCTTCTGGTTCTGGTGTTTCAGTTTCTGGCTGCTCTTCTTTTTTATCTTCTTCTTTTTCTTTGTTTTCTTCACCTGAATCTGATGTTTTTTCTTCAGGTTTCTTACCATCAGAAGTTTTTGAATCCTTATCTTTTTGTTCGGGAGATGCTTCATCAGTAGGTGATTTATTTGGATCATCATCTTTTTGTTCAGGATTTGCCTCATCAACAGGTGGTTTATTTGGATCACTATCTTTTTCTTCTTTATTTTTATCTTGTTCTTTTTGTTCATCTTTTGGTGCTTTAGGATCCATGTTAGGAGGCATATTATCTGCCTCTTCTTGAGGAATATTATCTTCTGTTGATTCTAAATTATCTGTTTTAGGTTCTTCAGAAGGTGTTTGGGGCACATTTTCTTCCTTAGGTTTATCTTCTGATTTAGTATCTTTTTGTTCTTCGGGTGCAGTTGTTTGATCTTGAGCAGTTTTTTCATCTGAAGAAGATTCCTTAGTACTATCAGGTAATTTTTCATCATACAAAGTATCTACACTTTTAGTTGTAGATGAAACTTCTTCTAAAGAATCAATCTTAACTTCAATTTGTGGTCCTTTATTTGTTTGAACTCTTTGAGTTTCCATTTCAAGTTCAGTGTTTTTATCTTTTACTTTTTCAGAACCACTTTTTTGTTGATTATTAGTGTTATTAATAATATTTTTATCTTCTTTATTATCCATATTAATACCCTTTACATATCTATTTGCAACTTAAAGTTCATAATATCTTTTTCCTTAAAAGTTATTATAGCACCATTTATTAGTTGAACTTCAAATAATTTATAATTATCTTCAACTTTAGTAGAATATGCAAATATTTTAGAACTTACTATTTTTTCTATTTCTTTTTTTGATACTTGAAAGTATTCAAATGATGAATATTTTACCTTCATATCATCACTTAAAAGTTCATATGCTTTTTCTTTATCATTATATAGTAGATTTTGATAATAACTGATATATAATTTAATTATTGCCTCAGTACCATATTCCGTTAAAATAAAATTATTATATTCATTTTTTGTAATATTTAATTTTTCTTTCTTATTATAGGAAATAGCAAAATTATGGATATCTTTACCATTATTTAAAGGAGTAATACTATAACTTTTTGTTTTTAAATCTTCAAGTAACAAAAATGAATCATTCTCTTTTTTTTCATATATGCCTTTATCCATTATAAACTCATATCTTTCTCCATTTATAAAATAATAAAGAATGTTATTTTTTTTACTTACATATATTTTCTTAGCATAATATGTATTTTCTCCTTCAACATCTTTCCATACTTTAGAAATATTATTACTTGTTATATCATTTTTCTTTTTATAATTATCATCTAGCAAATTAAAGTTTTCATCATTATTACCAAAAAAGATATTTTGATAATATTTATTTATTATATCATTTAATGAAAAAAATAAATTATAGTCTTCAAGTATTACAACTTCATCATCTTTATACATAGATGGATAAACATCCTGAGTAAGCTTTTTGCCACCATTATTATAAAGAAAAATAATCAAAGCAAAAGCAACAACTATAGTTATAAAGACAATTACTGTTAATCTGTTTTTTTCCATATTTCCTCCTTAATTACTACAATTATTATTTACATAATCAAGTAAGCTTTCAGCTGTATTTCCTCTTCGATCACAACCGCCTGAATTTCTTGATGCAGGTATTTCAAAATTATAACAAAATCTATATCCTGTTTCAAAAGCTGAATTACTATTAAGTAGTACATTATATACATTTGTATATCCTTGTTTAAGTTCATGAACTAGGTAAGATAACTGACAACCAATATCTGATTCTTCAGCTCCACAGAAGTTCTTTAATCTATCCCATCTACCTTTATGCCACTGACAAAGACCATAACTGGTTCCATTATCTCCCAAAGCTGTTGGATTAAAGTTACTTTCTGCCTTTATATTTGCTAAAAGTCCAGCAACTGCATATGGTGAAAACCCACTTGAAAGAAGTGATAAGCAAACCGTTTGCATATTATCATTTCCTTCTACAAGTTCAATGTTGTTTACATTTGATGACGGACGAGGAGCATATGCACTTATATATTGTAAAGGATCAGTATGACTTGTTAAGCTTCCAGCTGCAATTGAAAAGTGTAAATAGTTTCCTTCATGTTCTGGTCCTTTTCCCATTGTACCAATTTTTGTTGCTCTTTTTACGCTTTGACCAGCGGATACAGTAACACTACCTAGATTACCATATATACTATATATTCTATTTCCATGATCAATTATGACATGATTACCATAAGTTTTACATTCGTAAGATGAACTATTTCTACAATTACTTTTAGCTTGAACAACAGTTCCATCAGCTATAGCAACAACAGTTGCATTTCCATTAGGATTTTCAGGAACAATATCAATTCCTAAATGTATTTTAGGATGTTCATCATCAGGTTCTCTTACAAAGTAATTAGCTATTTTAGTTGTTGTTGGTTTACCAGTATATGTTCCATCAGCATTAGGAGTATCACTACCAATAGGCCACCAATATTTAATAGGATTAGATGTTGAAAATAAACTTGCATGTTCTTTTAAATCATATATTTTATATTTATTATATTCAGGAACATCACTTATTATTTGAGTATAATTTTTTCCTTGAATAGCCCCACTTAACATAGAATCATTTATTCTATCATTTGTTATAATATTTGGTAAATCACTATGAGATGTTAATGGCTTTTTAAATTCTTTATCAGTAAGTAAATTATATATAGTTTCCGTATATGCAGAAACCATGATTTTTATTAACTGCTCATCAGCAGGCAATATTTCTTCGATTACATCCCCATGAATTTCTGCAGTATTATTCCCAGAAACATATATTATTTTATTCATATAACGAACTTTTTTACATCCTGCATATATATTACAAAAAGCTATATCACTATCAGAATTATTAGTTATTCCTTCCATAAGACCACTTGTGTATTTACTTAATTTAAAAATCTTTGTTTTAGCAACTATTGACTTTGCTTTTACTAATTCATAAAACTGAGTTGTATTAATTTCATCAAGTTTATCATAAAAATCTAAATAAATATTTCCAAGAACATAATCAGCTATATTAGCACTTTCAAGATATTCTTCATCACTTGCAGTAGGAAATGGATTATTAATCCTAATTATTGCCTTTGAAAAATCATATCTTTCATCTACATATTCATATTTTGTTTTGGGATCTTTATCTGAATCAGCAGAAATAACTGCACTTACTGCCACCATTATATAAATTATCATAGCAATAACAAAAAAGATAACAAAAAAGATTTCTTTTTTATAATCTACTAGATAAGACAAAGGACTAGTTGTCGTTGCTTTTCTTGATTTATTATTAAATGGATTATTAAAATAGCCTTCATCTTCATCATCTTCTTCAAAAGCAGAAAGATCAAAACCACCAAACCCAGAACTTGGTTTATTTTGTGTATCATCTGGAATGAGTCTTGAGGTTGTTGTTGTTTTTTCAGTAATCTCTTTTTGATTACTTCCTTGTTCAGGAATTTTTTCTTGTATTTCTTTACTTTGACTTTGAATATTTAAACTATAATTGATATTATTTACCCTTGGTGCAATTTCATCAGAAGCACTTACATTTGACAAATTACTAGCTACATTTTCTTGGGATAAACTGGATGATGATGAATCTTCTTTTTTTCTTCCAATATTACTACTTCTTCGAGAAGTATTATGACTAGGGTTTAATCCTTTAGAATATTTGCTAGCTCCCCTTTCAAAAGCTATTTTAAAATTTATGTTTTTAGAACTTAACTGATTTTTCTTTTCTTTAGAAATATTACTGGTAAGAGCATCAATAATATTACTTGGTATTTTATCCGTTTCAAAATCAAAAGGTAAATCATTATTTCCAACAATTATATAAATGCCTGTATCTAAATAATTAAAAGTAATCTTTTCATTAGTATTTTTAAATTTAATTTCTCTATTTAAATCAAAACTCCCACTTAAACTTGGAAGATAAAAAAGTTTAATACTTTTATACATATTAATATCATTACTTTTTAAAATATCTATTATTATTCCCTCTTCATTAAAGGAAATACCATCTTTTAAAATTTCTATTTTATAAGCATTTACTACATGTCCATAATCAGTAAAAGATACTTTTAATGAGTTTCTAAAAGCTTCTAGTTGTTCTGTTGAAATTCCAAGAATATTTTCAGTATTATTTGATAAATGAAAAATATCTTCTGAAATAATCTTATATTCAGAAGATGATGAGCCTTCAAAAGTTGCTTTTACATAACCATTTTCAACAATAATAGAATCACTCATTTTATGAACCTTCCTATATTATTTTATTGTATCAAAAGGAGCCCTTTTTTTCAATTATCTTTAAAGCAAAGAAAAAAGTCATAATGACTTTTAATCTAATATAGGATTTATTACTTCAAGTTCATCTTCAGAACAAATTATTTGAATATTCATTCGTCTTGTTCCACATATAAATAAGGCTTGTCCTGTTGTATAATATCTTATTGTTTCTTTTTCATTTTCATTTAATACAAGTAGTTTTGCAAGCTCGTTAACTTCTGGTTTTGATAAAGCCATTATCATATAGTATGATGTGTTTTCAAAAATTGACTTACTATGCATCAATAAATTTTTACTCATTAAGCTTGATGGAGTATTAAATATTAAAATGGTTCCATTATTATATTTAACACTTTTTCTTTGAATATTAGCAATATATTCCATTGCATATTCATTGTTTGTATTAAATAATATATCCATTTTATCAACATGAAGACATGAATTAATTGATTTATCTGCACAAAGTCTCCATGCATATCTTAAACAGTTAAAGTAAATAGCACCTTGAAGAGCACTTGATTCATTTGTGAGTCTATTTAAGTTAAATACTGTAAAATCACTTTGATTTTCTAAATTTGTATGTCCTACGAAATAATCACTATAATCATCTATTATAACTTTTACTCTCTTTTCTAGTCGATCAAGAATATCTCTTTCTTCAGTTGCTTCATTTAAACCAAGTAATCTTCCTTTAACTGTTGCATATAAATCATTTAAAGTTGGATAATCTCTTGGAGAAAGTTTACTAAAATCTGTATCTTTTGTTATTTTAAATCTTTCATAAGTATCAAGTAAAACATTTTCTAAACTGGCAATAACGTCTTCTTCAATGGCAGGAAATAAATATTTCATAAAGGCTTTTAATTGTAAAACACTTCTAGTTAATACCGTATAACTTAATCCTTTTGATGCTTCTTCATCATCAACATCATAAATAACTTCTAAAGGATTGATCATTCCATAATCATTTGGTTTTCCGATATCAAGAAAATCTCCGTTCATAAATGTTGCTAAACTTTCAGTTAAACCATCTGGATCGATAACTACACATTTAAAACCGTTTCTTAAATTTGTTCTTAATAATACTCTATCTAGCGTTGTTTTACCAGTATCATTTGTTCCTGTAATAATTATATTTCCATTATCTCTGTTTGGTTCTTTTTGTAATAAATATAAGAATTGATTAAACATTACTACACCACCAGATGAGTCTGTACCAAGTAAAGTACTTGGACCAGAGTCCTTTATACTATCAAAGATAAATGGATACATTCCAGCAATAGTAGCACTTGAAAGTGGAGTTCCAATTCTGTCTTGAATTTTTTGTGGTGGAAAAATAGGAAGCATACTATATAAAAGTTCTTCTTGTTCAAACATAAAAGATATAGCTTTAATATCCATACTACTTAAATAGTATTTTACTTGACTTCTTCGGTTATCAAGTTCTTCTTTAGATTTTGCTGATACAAGTAAATGCATTTGAAAGTCAAAGATTCTAGTATTATTTGTTTGTAACATTAAAGAGAATTCTTCTAAAGACTCATATGAGTTTCTAAGATTTTCTTGTTTAGATGGATCTTTTTCCGTTTGATGTTTAATTTTAAGATCAGCAACTTCATTGGCAATCATATTTTTAAGAACACCAAAAGTTGTTGGTATGTGCTTAATTGCAACTTTTACACCAGGTATATTAGTCATTCCTGCTAAAAAGCCAGGAAATATTACACCAGGAAGTGATATTACTGTTAAAATAGTATAGTACTTTGTTCCTATTTGATAATGAGTAATAGGACTAAAATCTCTGTAATTTCTACTTGACTCTTCTTTAGCCATCTTACATCACCGCCTTAAATTCTGTTGTTTCTCCATCATTTAAATAGTTATCTAGTATCATTCTTAAATCTGCATTACTTGTTTGAACTGCTGATAAGCCTGCTCCTGCTAGACCACTTATTAAATTATGAATTTTCTTTTGGACTATTTCTAAATTCTTTTCTCTAAATAATATATAATATTCTGTATCTACTACATTATATTCATAACTAGTAAACCTATTTGCTTTTTCTAAATCCTGCATAATTAATTTTCTTGCTTGAGCATTTGCTGTTTGATTATATAATACTTGTAATTGTGCTAAATATACATCTATATCTACTGGACGGTCTGCTATTAATAACCAAAATTCAAAATCAATTGTATTATAAAAGTTTCCCATATTATATAATATGTTATTTTGATGCCCTTCATCCATTATAAAGATATTCTTGGGTAGTACTTTTACTCCAGTTACATAGTATTTATCATCCGTTTGGATCATTCCATTTACTATTGTCTTTATTGGCATCCAGCTTTCTGCATATCTTGTATCTATTACATCTACCTTATTTACCATCTTTTGCACACCATCCTCTCCAATAATATTTCCTTCTTTCTGTGAAAAAATCTATCATATTTATTAATAGTTGCATTACATTATGATAATTTGGAATTGGGAATACTAATGTTGCTGATATTACTGCTGGTAATATCTCTAGTGTCAACCCCAGTAAACTTTCCGTTTTTATCATCAGTAAAAGTAGTATGGTTATACTTACTCCTACTAATACTACAATGATATCTTTTCCGGTAAAGAATCCCAGAAACATTGCGCTTTTTTTACTGTTTGCTGGTATGATATATTGGTTTTGCATTTTCATCAACTCCTAATTCTCATTATTATTGTTATTATTAACTGTTGAATAACTTTTATTTGCATTTTGATTCATATAATCTTTATATGCATTTGCATCTTGTATATTTTGATCATAACTGATTTTTTTATTTTTATTAAAGTCAGTAAAATCATTGTCTATTGCAGAATCTAAATATTGATCTTGAACTCTATTTGGACTTCTTAAATTTACTCTATTTTGAATGTTATCACTCACTGCAGTTCTACTTCCACTTGATTCAAGAGCTCCACCTCTTCTGTTTTTTGGGACAGCAGGTGAAGATTGTAGTGTTTGTGCTGATGTATTAGTAGATGAAGTGATATTTGTAGAAGTATTTTTAACAGATGAACTATATGGTGCACTTGCTTTTGAAACTCCACCACTTGATGCAGATTCTTCTCTTCTTTTAAGTCGATCAAATGCCCCTTTTCCACCATATGTAGCACCGGGAGCATACTTGCTCATTCCTTTTGCTCTACCAGATGCAATATTACCAACATTTTTTGCTATACTACGAGTT
Organism: uncultured Mycoplasma sp.; assembly: GCA_964345805.1. GTDB lineage: Bacteria > Bacillota_I > Bacilli_A > RF39 > UBA660 > UBA6448. The sequence goes on along the minus strand of CAYFSK010000006.1, from coordinate 18,156 downwards.
TTATTCTCAATATTTTGTAATTTAACATTTCTAAATGATTTTGGATCAGCTGATGGAGGAACATTAGGTCTTGCCATTTTTATTTGATTTTCTTTGCGTGCAGATTTTAAAGTATCAATAATTCCTAAATTAATTGGCTCATTTAAATTAAGTAGATTTTCCATTGCTTTAGGAGCTATTTTCATAAATCCGAAAATTCCAAGAACAAAGAAACTATAAGAAAAACTTCTTACACCACTTGAACAACTTGTTGTATCACAAATAAGAGGACCAGTTATGTTAGAAATTAGTTTATATAAATACATACTTAAATACATTATAAAAATATAAATAAACATGGAAACATACGTTTTCATTACTGCTTTTATCCATCTATTTAAAACACCATCATTTTTAGGAGCTATACTTACTGCTAAAACAATTGGTGAGACAATTTCATATATTGCAAGCTTTACAACTCTAATAACAAAACTAATACAATAAGTAATCATTACATATAATAAGAATAATCCTACTATTAAACTAACTATCCAAGCAAACTCAACTCTATTAATTGTTGGATTATCAATATTTCTAGCAAAGGCTCTAAATGCTGTTAATCCACCATTTCTTGCATAATCTTTAGCTTTATATAATGTGCATACTTCTGGACCATTATAAGTACATTTATGCTTTGTATTATTACTATCTACATATTCTCCAACATTTTCTGATTCTGCTGGTATTTGTGAATCTTCATAGTTTCCTTCAGGATAGAAAAATGATCCAAGTACATCTCCTGCTATATATTTGCCATATGCAGTAACATCCTGTCCGGTTTTATCTTTTGATGATACTTTAAAACCAAATAATCTATTAAAAAAGCCATCATTTACTACTGCATCTTGCAGTTTAAAGGCAAAATTAAATATTGTTGGAGTAAGAACTATTGTAATTAAAACTAATATTACTCTTTGAATAAGTTTTTGTACTGCAAAACCACCCTTATTTCTTTCAGGATTAATTATAATTGTAAGAATATTGTAAGCAATTACAAATAAAACAAGAATACTTAGTAAAGTATATACTTTGTTATATATTTCTCTATATTCAACATTGTAAATAATTCTATTAGAATTTAACCTGAAGAAAACTTCATATGCATTTGAAAAAATACGGTAAATACTTATATTTAGATTTATCGTAATACTCGCAATAAATTCTTTAGTTTCTTCAAGTGTTAATAGAAACATTTACATATCCTCCTAATTTATTCCGCAATCCCCATATACGCCAATAAGCTTTAATATTAAACTACTAAGTGAAGGTAAGAAAAACAAAAAAGCTGCTAGCATAAACCTTGTTAGCATAGTTTTTGCCAAATTTTTAGGTAGTTCTCTATCACTTGAGAAAATACCCTGGGCAAAATCTTTTATAGTTAATACTAATACTGCAACAAGTCCAGCATATTTAAAAACATTAAACGCAGTTTGAGCATAATATGCCATGCTTCCCTCTTTTTCAGGATCACCTAAAAGACCACATCCATCATCAAGTAGTTTTATTTCATTATGATTAAATAAACTTAAACTAGATGCATTTACATTTATAGTCCCCTTAACAAAAATTAAAGTTAAAATGAGAACTAAAATTATTTTTTTATGCATAAATTATAGCCCTCCTCCTGTACCAAATGAATCAAGTTCATCTTGTGTACATACAACTTCCATTTCCATACGTCTATTACCGCATACAAATAGCGCTTTTCCTTGAGTATAGTACTTAATACTTTCTTTTTCAGTTTCATTTAGGTCAATTAATTGTGATAAATCTTCAACTGCTTGTTTTCTTAAACCCATAACAAGATAATATGCAGCATTATCAAAAATTGCTTTTCCATGCATAATTAAGTTAGGAGCAGCAAAGTCAGTTGGTTGTTGAGTAATGATAATTGTACCTGTATTATACTTACGAGCACGTCTTTGAATTTGAGCTAAGAACTCAGCTCCAAGTTCATTATGATTAGATAAAAGAATATGTGCTTCATCCACCATCATACATGTGTTAACATTTTTATCAAGACAAAGTCCCCAAGCATATTTTAATATATTAAAGAATAAGGCATTCTTAATATTCTCATCACTATTCATAAGTTCTCTTATATTAAATACTATAAATCTTGTATTTATTTTTAAAGTAGTATGTCCAGTAAAATAATATCTTAATTCTTTAACTAAAGGTCTTAATTTTAACTCTAATCTTTCCATAATATCTTTTTCTTGAGTAGCATCAGTCATTGAAAGAAGTCTTCCTTTAACTGTTGCATATACATCATCGAATGTAGGAAAGTCTTCTGATTTTAATTTAGAAAAATCAGTATTAAAATCTATTTTATATCTTTTATAAGTATCTTGAACTACTTCACTAAATAGTGTTAAAACATCTTCTTCGATACTTGGATTATAATATTTCATAAATGCTTTTAATTGTTGAAGAGTTCTAGTAAGCACTGTATAACTAAGCCCTTGAGCAATTTCATCTTCATCAGTATCTACTACTATTTCAAGGGGATTAATCATTCCATATTCTCCACCTTTACCTAAGTCAAGGAAATCACCTTTCATGTTTTTACATAAATCTTCAAGTTCACCTTCAGGGTCAATACATACACATTTTAAATCATTTCTTAAATGAGTTCTAAGCATTAATTTTGCAGCAGTAGATTTACCAGAACCAGATGTACCTAAAATAATAAGGTTAGCATTGTTTCTATTATGCTCTTTTTTAATTTGATATAAAAATTGATTAAATAATATTACACCACCAGATGAATCTATTCCAAGTAATGTTCCAGCACCTGGGTCTTTTACACTGTCAAATACAAACGGATACATTCCAGCAATTGAAACACTTGGAATTGGAGTTCCAATTATTCTTTCTAATCCTTGTGGTGGAAATATTGGTAACATACTTTTTAAAACTTTTTCTTGTTCAAACATTAATGCAACAGAACGCATACCTTGTCCTTCCAGTTGGTTTTTTATTTGCATTAATTTAAGTTCTAATTCTTCCTTAGAGTTAGCACATATTTGCAAATGCATTTGAAAGTCAAAGATTCTAGCTTGAGTTGAAGCAAGCATTGATATAAAAGCTTCTAATGATTCATAATCTTGTCTTAATCTTTCTTGAGTAGTTTGATCTTTTTCCGTTTGATATCTTGATTTTAAATCGCCTACTTCTTTATTAAGCATTTTTCTTAACATATCAAAAGCAATAGGTATATGTTTAATTGATACCCTAACACCAGGAACAGCTGTTATTCCAGCTAAATATCCAGGATATATACTTTTCGGATAATTAATAATTGTTAAAATAGTATAATATTTTCCACCCATCATAAAGTCAGTAACATTAAAACTCATCCCTTTAGGAGCAACTTCACTTCTTAAAGTACTCATCTTACATCACCGCCTTAAATTCTGTTGTTTCTCCATCATTTAAATAGTTATCTAGTATCATTCTTAAATCTGCATTACTTGTTTGAACTGCTGATAAGCCTGCTCCTGCTAGACCACTTATTAAATTATGAATTTTCTTTTGGACTATTTCTAAATTCTTTTCTCTAAATAATATATAATATTCTGTATCTACTACATTATATTCATAACTAGTAAACCTATTTGCTTTTTCTAAATCCTGCATAATTAATTTTCTTGCTTGAGCATTTGCTGTTTGATTATATAATACTTGTAATTGTGCTAAATATACATCTATATCTACTGGACGGTCTGCTATTAATAACCAAAATTCAAAATCAATTGTATTATAAAAGTTTCCCATATTATATAATATGTTATTTTGATGCCCTTCATCCATTATAAAGATATTCTTGGGTAGTACTTTTACTCCAGTTACATAGTATTTATCATCCGTTTGGATCATTCCATTTACTATTGTCTTTATTGGCATCCAGCTTTCTGCATATCTTGTATCTATTACATCTACCTTATTTACCATCTTTTGCACACCATCCTCTCCAATAATATTTCCTTCTTTCTGTGAAAAAATCTATCATATTTATTAATAGTTGCATTACATTATGATAATTTGGAATTGGGAATACTAATGTTGCTGATATTACTGCTGGTAATATCTCTAGTGTCAACCCCAGTAAACTTTCCGTTTTTATCATCAGTAAAAGTAGTATGGTTATACTTACTCCTACTAATACTACAATGATATCTTTTCCGGTAAAGAATCCCAGAAACATTGCGCTTTTTTTACTGTTTGCTGGTATGATATATTGGTTTTGCATAAGTCTTCCCCTTTCGTTTTATTATTTTTTTCCACCGTGGAATAAATCATTGTTTGCTGAATATCCAGTAGATGCTTTCTTAGCAGCATATTCTTCAGTTGCAACTGCTTCAGTTTCACGTCTTCTATATTCACGTAACCCACCTTCAATTCCAGCAATCTCTCTATCACATGTAGCCATAGTTGTTTTAGCGTCATTAATAATTTGTTGATTTTCATCCTTTTTAGTTTTAATTATTCTTTCTTGAACGAACGCTTTTAGTCTTGATGAGTCTATATTGCCATGTTTATCTTTTAAATATTGTTCTACATTCTCAAAGTCTAATTTAACCTTTTCTTCATCCAAACCCATTGCAGCACCAAGCTCTGCAAAATTAATTTTTGTTCCACCTGTTAACATTCCATCAGCACCAATAGATGCTCCATCTATACACCTTGCTAATGCCTCTTCTGTAATATCATATTTAATTTGTAATTCTTTATATTCTTGTATTATTTTTTTATCTTCTGCCATTGAAGCAAGTCTTGCGGCTTCTTTTATTTGAACTAGTGAATCACGAAGCTTTTGAGCACTTTCATCAGTTATTTCGTTCTGATGAATACGTAAATAGTTTTCAACAGACTCAACTATATCGTGTGGCTTTCCTGTTACTGAAATAGTCTCTGGTGATACATCTTGAACTGTTACTTGTGTACTAAGCATTATTTCCTCTGGTGGTATAACAGAACCTGGAGGTAATGCACTAATTTTATCTTTTGCGGCTTGAATTTTATCTAAATCAGCTTGCTGTAATTTACTACCATTAGTAGCTATAAAATTTTCAATTTGACTAACACGATCTGTTGCTGAACCTGATAAATTTAATTTGTTAATAACATTTTCTGTTCTAGTAACTTTCTTTTTTATTTCTAGTTTTTTTCCACCATTATCAGCACCAATTACTATTTTAGAGTCATGTTTTAAAGATTCAGAAATAGCATCATTTTTAGCACTTCCAACATCACTTACTATTTGTTGAGCAACTGATATTGATTCATTTGTTGATTTCTTTCTTTCTTCAATTAATTTAATTCTTTGCTCTTGAGCAACAACCTCGTCCTTAGATTTAGGCATATTTCTTAAAACATCTAACTGAGCCTTTGATTCAGCATCCGCGTTTACTTCAAATTGAGATAGTTGTTCTTTATATTTATCATATTCTTTTTCCATTGCTTCAAGTTCAGAAAAAACTGATATTACACTTCCATCACTTTCATAATGTTTGTTATATTCTTCAACAACCCCATTAAGTTGATTAAATTTTTCTGCTTCGGGAGCTGTTAAAGTCCCAGCTTCTTCCTTAACTTTTAAAGCTTCATATTCACTTTTAATTTTATTATATTCTGTTTTAGCAGCTTCTGCTTGTGCCGGAGATTTTGCACCATAATATTTATTATATTCTGTTGCAACTTTCTCAATCTCTCTTAGTGCTCCTCTTTCTTCCTGAGTTATACTACCATTAGACTCTCTTAATTTTAAATAGTCATATGTTTCCTTTTTACTTTCATATTCAATTTTAGCTGCTCGTGCTTTTTCAAGTTCTAATCTTTTCTCAACTCCAAATTCACCACTAAGAAATTCATGAGCAGCCTCTAATTTAGCATAATTTTCTTCTGCTTCAACAAATTTATCATAATCTGCTGCTGCATTATTATATTCTGTTTCAAGTGCTTCAAGTGCTAAAAAATCAGCTTTAGAAGAACCGTCAATATGAAAATATTTACTATATCTTTCTTCTAAACCTTCTAACCTTCTTAATTCAAGTGTCTCTGCCGGATCTAATCCACCAGGCCTTAAAGCTTTAGAACGAAGGGCAGCTAATCTTCCTCTTTCAGAATTATATTCTGTCTTCAAATTTTTTGCTGTTTCAAGCTCATTTCTTTTATCATCATTAAAAGCATTTCTTGCTTTATTGAATCTATCAGTAACCTTTTTATAATTAAGACCTGTTTCTTCTTGAGTTTGCTTTGTTATACCAAGTTTGATATTCGCTTTTAACTCTCTCATTTCTTGTTCAGCATTCTTTAAAGCTTGTTTCTTTTGTTTTCTAGCTTCAGCTTCTTCTGATGTTCTAAGCCCCATACTCTTTCTCATATAAGAAGCTGCTATTCTACGTCTTCCTGCAAGTCCTCCACCAGCTGCCATAACAGACGCCTTATATTCATCTCTTCTATCTTGTTCTTTAATTATTCCTGATAAATTTTTATTTTTATAATTTTCTCTTGCAGCTCTAATTGCAGCAAGGGGATTTCCTTTGCCAACAATAAGGCCACCAACAGCACCGGCTGTTCCTGCTGCATGAGATCTAACAGTATCAAGAGGTTCTTTTATCTTATCCATAATGCCAAGTTTAGCATCAACTTTTATACCAAGAATATCCTCAATTAGTTTTGGCATTTGCTTCATAAATGTTAAAAATCCAAGTATCCCTATTACAAAACCAAAAACTCCTCCTGGTAAATCTCCAGCGCCAAGTTTACCAATTATTACCATAGTTAAATTTAAAGATATAATTCTAAAAAAGGCCGATAAAAAAGTATCTTTTGTTTCTTTAAACCAAGATTTAAATACTCCTTCTTTACTTGGAGCAATACTTATAGCAACAGCTACTGGAGCAATTATTTGTAATGCTGCAAGTTTAACTGATCTAATTGCCATATCAAATGCAAAACTAAGAATAACATAACACGCATAAAAGCCTGCGATAAGTGCAATTAACCAAGGAAATTCTAATTTACCATCTGCAATATTACCAACAAAGGCTTTAAAAACACCCATTTGACCGTAATTAGCTATACATCTTTTTGCATCAGAAAGACTGCATGAGTTTTTAGAACAGGTAAATGTTTCTGATGCTTTTTTAGTTTTTCCATCAGGACCTAAAATAGCATCTCCATTCTCATCAAGCTCATCATATTTTTCTACTCTCGTCCAGTCATCTTGTGCCTTAATTTTATTTTCTTCATCGTTTACAGGCGTGAAAAAAGCCGAAAATAAAACACCAGCAGCCTGAGCGCCGAGCTTACCTGCCGCAGATTCGCCACCATTATTATAACTACTACAGTTACTTTCCTCTTCTTTACTTCCTCCAGTAACAAATATTTTTTCAATTGTACCAATTTCAATTATTCCTGCTTGAATATCATAAATAATTGTAAATGCAAAGGGGATAATAGCTATTGTCGCAAGACTTTTAACTAAATTTTTAATAACTTTTTCAGCAAATGCTCCACCTTTATTTTTATCTGGATCAACAACCATTGTTAAAACATTATAAGCAAGAACAAAAAGCATTATAATTGATATTAATACGTACGCTTTTGAGACATAATTTGCTATATCACTTTCACCTAAAACTTGGTGCGTTACAAGTCCTGAAAATAATTCATATCCTATTTTATATAACGAAAAAACACCGGCAACAATGTCGACAACAATTCGCCAGAAGAATTTAGCAATCTCTTTTCCTATATCCCAAAACAGTAACATAATACTCTCCTAAATACAATCAACATAGCCTGTAACAACTCTTAATATGAATTTAACAATAGTTGGAATAAAAAACATAAAAATTGCATAAACTAATCTCATAGAAAACTTTTTAGCTATTGTTTTATACATTTCTTTTTCATCGCCAATAAGGGCTTTAACATAATCAACAACTGTAAGAATTAAACACAATGCTATTCCTAAATATTTTATAACTTCTAAAGCCATTTTAACATAATATCTTGGTGTATGAACAGTGTGTTTTTTTCCATTCTTTTTATATGTAACAGTATCATCAGCACCCAAAATATCACAGCCAGTTAAGTCTTTTCCTGTTGTTTCAGAATCATCAGCATAGTATCTTATTTCTGTATCAAAATAAATATCTACACCCTTTTTAGATAAAGCATTTACTCTTATACTATTTATAAAAAATAAAGAACAAAATATTAATAATATTATTAAAATCTTGTTTTTCATAATTTCACCTACTATCTCTTTTATCATAATACCATATATGATAATTTTATTCTACATTTTTTTCCACAATTAATAGCTTTTTAATTTTCTATTAATGGTTGATAATCTGCTATAATTTTTGGATTATTCGAAGAAAATATTTTAAATATTTCATCTAATTTCATTTCTTTTCCATTATAAAGTCTTTTTGTTTCTTTTTCACAAGATACTATCTCTTCATACTCAGTTTCAAACTTATAACCATTTTTAAATTCAATATTAAATTCATTAAATAATGAAGAAAGTCTTTTGTTAGCATATTTTCTGGCATTTAATTCATATAAAATATATTTTTTATTATCTTCATAGTAATTAGGTAAATAAAAACATAATAATTCTTCTTTTATTTCCCTTATCATTAAAGAATCTATTTTCTTATTACATGCATCTTTATAATTATTAATATAATATAAATCCATAAAAATGTTTTTTAAAAGCTCATAACTACCCTTTTCATATAAAGCTTTTATTTCTTCTTCAACAAGACTTATCCTTTTTTTAATAGCTCTTTTTTTAATTATTCTTTTTACTTTACCATAAGATTTTATTTGACAAATAGGAACAACTTTCAATTTTGACATTTCTTGTTTTGTAAAATATAAAATTACTTTTAAAAATGCTTCGTATGATATTTTTATTTCTTTAGTAAGTGCCATCTTAATAAAAAATTTATAAACTTTCTCTTCATCTTCTCTATTAATAAAACCATATATTAAATAAAAATTCATAAAATCATTATCAGACTCATTTAAAAAACCAGAATTTATAATACTTATTACTTTTTTATATTTTTCATCTAAAAGTTTTTTATAATCATATTTTTCAATTAACCCATCAACTTCATCGATACCTTTTTTATAAATAATCATTAGACTATTAAAAAAATTATTAATATATATTTGTTTAATGCCAACTTTATTAATAATATTTTGGGCTAAATCAACAAGTGATAATATTTGTTTAATTGCTAAAAACCTATCTGACTTTAAATTACCCTTACGAGAAAAAGCTCTTATATAAGCATTTAAAATAGAATTTTTACTGTTTAAATAATCAATTAAATACTTATCTTTTTCATTCATATTATTCACCTTTATATATAGTATATAATATCATACTCACTAGTTAAAAACAAACAATAAAAAAACAAATATTACTTTGTTTTCTTACTTTTTTTCCTAAGAGGAACTAGTTTAACTTTTACGCCTTTATATTTTGCAAATTTCTTTTTTACACCTTCGGGTAAATTTTTCTTTAATACTTTCATTTCATCACTTCCTTATCCCTGTAATTATACCATTTTAAAGTAGTTATTGTAAATGACATTAATCTTTTTTCTTGGTATTATTTATTACTCTTTCACACTTAAATATTTTATATGCAGTATAAATAAATATTAATAATACAACTAGTACTAAAGCAACTGCTATTACTAAGAAAATAGATCCATCTAACCAAAAATTACTAGTATCAAGAGAGTTAAAATAATTTTTTAAAGTATCACTATATAATAGATCAAAACTAATTAAACAAATTATTACCCACTGCAAAAGTGTCCCAATTCTAAAATATTTGTCATATAATTCAAATGTCATGTTATTAAGTTCTCTTTGTTTTTTTGATACCTTAGGTAATTGTTCTACATCAAATTTTAATATACTACTTAGCGCTAACATTGTAATATTATCCGGAACTTTTATTCCTTCTTCCCACTTAATAACTTCTTTTTCATTTATTTCTAATTTTTCAGCAAGATCTTGCACTGATAATTTTGCATTAGTTCTTTTTTCAATTAAAAAGTCACTAATCTTTTTAATTTCTTCCTCATAATTTCTTTTTTTCATATTAACACTCCCTTTTAATATATTTAATTATACATTAGACAATTATTTTTTGCAATTATAGTTAAAATATGGTATATTTTTTTTGAATATAATTGAGGCATTAATGAAAGAACAAATAATTAAAATTCTTAAAAAAAGTAAAAAACAAATAATTATTGAAGCAATTGTTTGTGTTTTTTTACGAGCGATTTTGCTTATTAATCCGATGTTTTATAGCAATGCTGTTAACAATATTTCAAATGCTAATTATAAAAGTGCTATTATAATTCTTATTGCTTATCTAGGTAGTGTAAGTTTATATAAAATAATTGAATATATAAGACAAAACACTTTTTATAATGTATATAATAGTATTTATAAAGAAGCAACTGAACTTGGTATTAAAAACACTTATAATAATTCTAATTTTAGTTTATCTAGATTTAATAATAGTCAGTATATTAATATTATGAATAATGATATAGATATTATGTCATCATTTTTTGCTAACAGTATATATAGAATTGTTCAATTAGCAGAGTTTCTTTTTATTTATTATTATTTCTTTAAAATAGATACATCTATTTTTATAGTTACAATTATTGCATCAATATTTGTATTTATATTTATAATTGTTTTTGGTAATAAAATTCAAATATTTAATACATCAAGAAAAGAATATTTTGATAAAAAAACTAGTTTAATTAGTAATTATTTTCTTGGTATTAGTGATATAAAAGGATTTAATATAGGTAAAAAATTAAATAAAGATATTTCTAAAGCAGCAGGTAAATATACTAATAGTCATGCAAAATATAATGTTTTTTATAATGTTTCAAATATGATTGCTATCTATGTATTTCAACTTTTAAGATTACTAGTATTTATTTATGGTGTATACCAAATAAGTAAAGGTAATATGAAACTTGGTGTTATTCTTATTATTTATGATTATTATCAAAAAATAATTGATAACTTCTCTTTAGTATCAACCTTTAATCTTGAATATAAAAATTTTGGTGTTTCTTTAGAAAGATATAAGAAATTATTTGAATATGCTCATGATGATGATAAAGAAGATGATGTTACATATAAAACCTTTAAAGGAATAATTGAATTTAAAAATGTTTTATATGGATATAGACATGATCCCATTTTATCTGATTTTTCATCTAAATATAAAGAAGGAAATATTTATGGAATAACTGGAAAAACTGGCAGTGGTAAAACAGGGGTGTTTGATTTAATAATGAAAATGAATAGCCCTATTGAAGGAGTTATAACTATTGGCGGAACTAATATAGATTTAATAAATGATTATACTTATTATAATCTTGTTTCAGTGGTAAAACAAAATCCTTTCTTTTTTGAAGACTCTATTAAAAATAATTTAATGTTAGTTGCTAGTAATTTTGATGAAGTTGTTGAACTTTGTAAAGAAATTGGTTTTCATGAACGTATTATGGAACTTGAAAATGGCTATGATACAATCATATCAAATGAATCTAATATTTTTTCAACACCTGAAAAAAATTTGCTTGGTATTATAAGAGTTCTTCTTAAAAATACTAAAATATATATGTTTGATGAAGTAATAGAAACACTTGATAAAAATAATACTACTAAAGTAATGAAGATACTTCAAAATAGAAAAGATAATCATATAATCATGATTATTACTAGAAACAAAAAAATATTAAGACAAGCTGATGAAATAAATCTTCTTGACGAAGGAAGACTTATTGATTCTGGAACTCATGCAAAATTAACTGAAAAATGTGATTTATATAGTGAAATATAACAAAAAAAGATATAAATAATTATATCTTTTTATCAGAATGTAGACAAACCCCTAGTTTTAAACTAAGGGTTTTCTTATATAAAGGATTTTTATGAAATTTTTAGCAAAACTTAGAATTTTATCAATATTTTCATAAATATTAGCACTAATTAATGACTTTTTCTTAACATTATCATTCTTTATTGCTATGTTTTTCATATTTTGGGCAGCACAAATGAGCCATGTATAATGTTGGTTTCTTTTTATACCTTTATACATTGCATATCTATATCCATGATTTTGTTTGGAATCGGCAAAACTTCTTTCTATGTGTTCTTTTCTTCTTTGATAT
>CAYFSK010000006.1:0-5760 GCA_964345805.1 uncultured Mycoplasma sp. | reverse complement strand
TTCTTCTTTGATATGTCTTCTTATTGTTTTATCTTTTTGATAACTTTGATATGTCTTATATACGTTTTTATCTATTATTTCTTTATATTCTGATATTTCTCCTGTTTCCTTTTCTATGTATAAATCTTTTACTTTTTCATAAATAAAAGTGAAATCTATATATTTATCAATCTTACGATATATACTATTTTCTGGTACCATTTCTTCCATTGACATTATTATGATTTCACTTTGGATTGCTTTTCTTATTGTTATCATGTTTTATCACTCGCTTTCTAGCATAACCATTATAATTATATTAGAAATTCCATGAAAAAACGAGATATATAAGTGATTTTTTAATTGGTTATACTAGAAAATCGTATCTCGTTAATTTATTATATCAATTTTTTTTAAAAATAAAAAGACTATTTTCAAAATCTTTCGACTTTGTCAACAGTCTGAAAAATACAACTTTAAAAGTTGTATTTTTGAACATCTTAATGATGATATTAACTTATGGCAGGGGATAAGTGAATCGAACACTTATCTAAGGTTTTGGAGACCCCTATTTTACCATTAAACTAATCCCCTATTTAATGCCTAGTATAGGCATTTTTCAAGTAATTTGATTGTATCATAAATGATATTTGTTTTCAACATTAATATTGAATATCCCAAACAACATGATATTTAGCTTCTTTACCACAAGCAACACATTTTCCGGTAATTAATTTTTCATCTGGAAGAATAACTCTTGATTTACAACCATTAAGTTCTTTTACTTTATCTTCACATTCAGCCTTTCCACAAAAATCCGCATGTATAAATCCTGGTTGTTTATCAAGTATTGCTTTCATTTCACCTAAGTTAGTTGCAGTAAAAGTCTGGCTTTCAACTCTTTTTTTAGCGCGATTATACATATCGCTTTGGATAGTATCAAGCATCTTTTCAACATATGAAACTATATCTATATCAGATGACTTTACTATTCGTTCTCTTGTATCACGTCTTGCAAAAGTAATTTTATTTTCTTTTAAATCTCTTTCACCAACTTCAATACGAAGAGGAATACCATTTACTTCTGCTTCAGCAAATTTAAATCCTGGTGATTTATCGGTTTTATCAACATAAGATGTAATACCATCTTTATTTAAAGTTTCATTTATTTCTTCTGCTAATTTATCAGCAACACCTTCCTTACCAATGGGAATAATTACAACTTGTCTTGGAGCAATTCTTGGAGGAAGAACTAGTCCATAATCATCACTATGAACCATTATTAACCCACCAATCATTCTTGTTGTAGTACCCCAAGATGTTTGATAAACATATTCTTCTTTATTTTCATTATTTGTAAATTTAATATTATATGCTTTAGAAAACTTCTGACCAAAATAATGAGATGTTCCCGCTTGAAGAGCAACTCCGTTATACATAAGAGCTTCATTAGATAAAGAATATTCTGCTCCAGCAAATTTTTCTTTTTCAGTCTTTAAACCTATAATACTTGGAATAGCAAGTATTTCATGATGAAACCATCTATACACTTCAATCATTTGTTTTGTTTCTTTTTCAGCTTCTTCTTTAGTTGCATGAATAGTATGTCCTTCTTGCCATAAAAATTCTCTACTTCTTAAAAATGGTCTAGTTGTTTTTTCCCATCTTAACACATTACACCACTGATTATAAAGCATAGGTAAATCTTTATAACTATTAACCTTCTTTGCATAATAATCAGAAAATAATGTTTCACTAGTAGGTCTTATCGCAAGTCTTTCTTCAAGTTTTTTAGAACCACCTTCAGTTACCCAAGCAACTTCCGGAGCAAAACCTTCAACTAGTTCACTTTCTTTTTGAAGCAGACTTTCTGGTATTAATAAAGGCATTTGAACATTTTGATGTCCAAGCTCCTTAAATTTAGCATCTAAAATACTTTGCATTTTTTCCCATATTGCATAACCATTTGGTTCTATAACCATACAACCTTTAACACTAGAATAATCACAAAGTTTTGCTGCCATAACTACATTGGTATACCATTTAGCAAAATCAACATCTCTTTTAGTAATTGCTTTATTTTCCATATTTCCTCCTATAAAAAAAGATGAAACCACAAGGAGTAATTTCTTACGGTACCATCCTTAAATTCTTAATTAATATAACGGATATTATCCGGAAATGTTTTCATTTCTCTTAAAAGGTAGGAATATTTACTATTTTTATTAGTTTACACCAAACACTAACTCTCTTTTAAAAACAATATAAATATTATGTCCTTTATCACAGATTTACAATTATATAATAGCAAAATAGATAATCTTTGTCAAAATAAAAAAGCCAGGTAGCTTTAATTATCAATTTGGTGGAGTAGAGGAGAATTGAACTCCTGTCCAATATACCCTATTATATAACATCTACAAGTTTAGTATGATTTATTATGTCCTATTTAATATGGCTAATACGTACCTTTTAAATAGTAAGTTTAATAATTATTCGGATCCAGTACTTAAACAATACCTAATCTATAACTTATATAAATTAATCCTTAAGATACTTCTATAAGTAAAAGTAAATTAAAGAGCTTCTGTTTTACCTAAGATTAAGCAAAAGCAGGAGCGAAACCAAATTTAGGTTCGTTATTTATTTTTTTGTGCATTTTAAGTTTGCCAACTACCTGCAGTCATATATAGTAATACATGTCGAAACCAAATCTACCCCAATTACCAAGAGTATAATACCATAAAATCGCTATTTTGTAAATTAAATACTGATATCAGCATGACTTTCTGGGTTTAAAGTTAAGTCTTTAAATTCTTTTCTTAAGTATAAAGGATAAGCTGCTGCACCAATCATGGCTGCATTATCTGTACAATAAAACATCCTTGGAACTAATAATTTACCATTATATTTATCACACACTTTTTTTATTTCTTCTTTTAAATATTGATTTGCAGATACTCCCCCAGCAACAACAACATTTTTAATATTGGTGTTTTTCATAGCAAGATCAAGTTTTCTTGTTATTTCATCAACAGCTATAGTTTGAAAAGAACATGCTAAATCATTAATATTTATTTCTTCACCCTTCATTTTCAAAGTATTAACAAGGTTTATAACCTGACTTTTAAGACCGCTATAACTAAAATTATAAGTATCATCATTTACTGGTTTTGGTAAATCATAAGAATTTTTACCTTCTCTAGCAGCTTTTTCAACATTTGGACCACCTGGATATTTCATACCAAGAACTCTTGCTACTTTATCAAATGATTCACCTATTGCATCATCAAGTGTTGAACCAAGTACTTTAAAATCATAATCTTTTTCCATAATAAGTAATTCTGTGTGTCCACCACTTACTACAAGAGCTAATAAAGGGAATTCTAGAGTGTTTTCAAGGTTATTTGCATAGATGTGCCCAATTAAGTGATTAACTCCTATAAGTGGCTTATTGTATGTATAACAGATAACTTTAGCAAACTCAACACCAACAAGAAGAGCTCCAAGTAAACCTGGTTTATATGATACAGCAACAGCAGAAATATCTTCTATTTTATAGTTTGCTTTTTCTAAAGCCTCTTCTAAAACCAAAGTAATAGCTTCAGTATGCATTCTTGATGCTATCTCTGGCACTACTCCTCCATATTTAGCATGAGTATCCATTTGGGTTGCAATAACAAGCGATAAACACTCTTTACCATTTCTAACAATACTTATACTTGTTTCATCACAAGTAGTTTCAATAGCTAAAATATCAATATTTTTCATAGTATCAACTCCATTATTAAAGCATTTGATCCGTCTTTATAATATTTATTTCTTTTATTTACTATTATAAAACCAAACTTTTTATATAAACTAAGTGCCTTTTTATTACTATCAGAAACTTCTAAAATAATTCTTTTTATATTTTCTTTATCTACTATACTATTAATTAGTTTTGTTGCAATTCCTTTTTTACGATGCTTTTCATCAACAAAAAGATATTCTAGGTTATAATCACCTAAAATGTTTATTCCAATAATAAAAGCTACTATCTTATTATTTACAGTATACACTTTTAAAATATAATCTTTATTATTTAAATATTTATTTATATCATATACTTTATGAAAATTATTATCATAAGATGATACTAAACCATATATATCTTTAATATCTTCTTTTAATATATTCCTAATCATCTTCAACACCAATTTTCTTAATATAAATTGGATTTACTAGATGAGGATTAACCTTCTTTTTTGTTTTTACATAATCAATTATTCTTTTATAATCAATGGAAGCATCTGTTATTAATGTCTCTTTTATTTCTTTTTTTAAATCATAATGATTTACATAATATAATGGTTTATTTAATCTATTATCTTTATATTCGGCTATAAAAAAGCCGTTTTTATCATCAATACCAAGATTTACATCTTCTTTACTAATTATACATTTCATAACTTCAAAATATGTTATTGGTATAATATCTATCTTTTTTAAATAAGCATAAGTTTTAGCTATTGTAACACCAAGTCTTACACCTGTAAAAGAACCAGGTCCATTAATAATAATTATTTGATCTATTTTTGCATTATCACAAACTTCTTTAAAACTAGGCATCAAAAACTTACTATTATATTTTTCATTAATAATATGTTTTTCTTTTATAACATTATAATTATCTAAAAGAACAATATGTATATCATATAAGTGTGTATCTATATATAATGTTTTCATTATTAATCCTATAAAACAGACTCACAAAGTTCTTCATAATGTTTTCCGTATGGAATAATTGTAAGAATACGAGTATTTTCATCAATAACTTTAAAAATAACATCAAGTCTTTCTTCGGGTAGTCTATCTTTAATAATATCAGCCCATTCAATAATAGTTACTCCCCCACTTTTATAATAATCTTTAAAGCCAACTCCATCATCACCATCATCAAGTCGATATACATCCATGTGATATAAAGGAAGTTCTCCGCTTTGATATTCTTTAACAATATTAAAAGTTGGACTTGTAATAGTCTCCTCAATACCAAGAGCTTTAGCAAAGCCTTTAACAAAAATAGTTTTACCACTTCCAAGTTCACCATCTAAACAAATTACCATGTTAGGGAACTTTTCTGATTCAATATTTTGAGCTAATGTATAAGTATCTAGTTCTCTCCTAGAAGTAAACTTAAAATTCATTATATATCACCTTTATTAATTATAAGAAAATATTTGATTAATAACAAGACCTTTAAAGTCATTTGACGATTATTTTAAATTTAAAAGAAATTTATTCCATAAAAAAATTGGCAACTACCTATCTTTGCTTACGCTATTTTCGGCGTGTTAGGTCTTAACTTCTCTGTTCGGAATGGGAAGAGGTGTACCACCTAAGCTATCGTTACCAATAAAAAGGATTTTGTCCTTTAAAAACTCGATAATATAATATTAATCTCTTAAATCATAAATAAAATAAGTTAAATCCTCGATCTATTAGTACTGGTCAACTCAATGTATCACTACACTTCCATCTCCAGCCTATCAACCTCGTAGTCTACAAGGAATCTTACTTCATAAAGAATGGGAAAACTCATCTTGGAGGAGGCTTCCCGCTTAGATGCTTTCAGCGGTTATCCTTTCCATACATAGCTACTCTGCACTGCAACTGGCGTTACAACAGATACACCAGAGGTATGTCCATTCCGGTCCTCTCGTACTAGGAACAGCTCTCCTCAATTTTCCTACGCCCACGACGGATAGGGACCGAACTGTCTCACGACGTTCTGAACCC
>CAYFSK010000005.1:0-41010 GCA_964345805.1 uncultured Mycoplasma sp. | reverse complement strand
TGAACTACTGGAATACTTGGAGAGGAGTAGGTAATACTACCTTTATAGCAGGACTACCATAATAATAGTATAAGAAGGGATTTAAATATGAAAAATAAAATAAAAGTAATACTATTAATACTAATTATCTTTCTTGTAAGTGGATGTAATAAATTTGATTCACAAATTGATATCTATGAAGATAAGTCAATGGATTTAAGTTTTGTTATTGCTGATGGAAAAGAAATTAATATTAATGAAGAGTTTTTTAAAAGCAAGAAATTTAGAATTGATGAATATAAAGAAGATAATCTAGTAGGATATAAATTTATTAAACGTTATAATGATATTGATGAGATAACAACTAATAGAAAGTTTAGTATTAAAATAAAAAGCTTTGAAGAAAACAAAGATCTAGATTATAAATATTTATTTTATCGCAATATAAAGGGAAATTATGAAGGAAATTATATATATGACTTAACTAGTGTTAAAGAAGATGTTAGTTATACTTTTACATTAAAATTACCATTTAATACTATTTCAAATAATGCAACTAAAATAGAAGATAATGGAAGAACTCTTATTTGGGAATTTGAAAAGGGTAAAGAAAATAATGTGTTTTTTGAATTCAACTATGTTAATTCATCTTTTGATCCGATGGGAATATATATAGCTAATAAAAAAATTATTATTTATGGAGGAGGAACTTTTTTAGGAGTTATCTTTTTCATATCACTTATTATTAATACAATAAAAGTAGCTAAAGAAAAAAAACCTAAAAAAGAAAATGAAAAACAAACAGTTTCAGGACTTGAATCAAAAGTTATTGGGCAAATGATTAATACTAATAATAATCAAAATAATAAAAATAATAACTTGCAAAGTTAGTAAATATATAATACAATGGATATATATTTTCTATGGGAAAATTAACGACTTTCCATAACATAGAAGCGCATAAGTGCGATAAATAATTAAGACCTAGAAATAAGGTGGCACCGCGAAAAATCGCCCTTATCATTTCTAGGTTTTTCTTTTAAAAAGGAGGATAAAATGATTGCAAAACCAAAAGGATGTTATGATTTAACAAAGAAAGATGCAGATATTTACTTAAAAATAGAGGAAATTGTTCATGCATATATGAAAGTATATAATTATAAGTATATAAGAACACCTTTATTTGAAAATAGTGAGCTTTTTAAAAGGGGAGTAGGAGAGTCAACTGATATAGTTCAAAAAGAAACTTATGATTTTCTTGATCGTTCTGGAAGAAATATGACTTTAAGACCAGAAGGAACAGCAGGAGTTGTAAGAAGTTTTATTGAAAATAAAGCTTATGCTGATATATATCCAATATCTAAATATTATTATATTGAAACAATGTATCGTTATGAAAGACCTGGACTAGGAAGAAATAGAGAGTTTACTCAATTTGGAGTTGAAGCTCTTGGCTCTGATGATCCTTTAATAGATGCAGAAGTTATCTCTTTATCAGTTAATATCTTAAAGGAACTTGGACTTGATCCAGTTGTTAAAATTAATAATTTAGGTAGTAAAGAAGATAGAGAAAAATATAAAGATGCTTTAGTTAATTATTTAAAACCTCATATTAATAATTTTTGTTCTGATTGTCAAAAAAGAATTGAGACAAATCCTCTTAGAATAATTGATTGTAAAGTAGATGATGAAAATGAAATACTTAAAAAAGCACCAAGTATATTAAATTATCATAGTGATGAAAGTAAAGAAAGATTTAAGAAAGTTTTAGAGTACTTAGATTATCTTGATGTTGATTATGAAATAGATGATAACTTAGTAAGAGGTCTTGATTACTATGATTACATGGTATATGAACTTAAACTAGAGGATAATTTAGCTTTAGGTGGGGGAGGAAGATATAATAATTTAGTTAAAGAATTAGATGGTCCAGAGACTCCTGCTGTAGGATTTGCTTGTGGGATAGAAAGAATTATTAATATTTTAAGTGAAAAAGAAGAAATTATTAATAATATTGATGTCTTTATAATGGCTATTAATACTGAGGAAAAAATGCATGCTAATATAATTATGCAGAATTTAAGATTAAATGGTGTATCAGTTGAAACAGATTATTTAAATAAAGGTTTAAAATCCCAATTTAAAGATGCTGATAAATATATGGCTAAAAATTTAATTATCTTAAATAGTGAAGATCTTAAAAAAGGTCTTGTTAATGTAAAAGATAATGTAACAAAAGAAGAAAAGAAAGTTCCTGAAGATGAAATAGTAGATTATATCTTAGGAGTTATATAGGAGTTATTATGGATATTATAGACTTAGTAAAAGATTATAAAAAATATATTGATAAAGAAATAAAAATAGATGGCTGGATTAAAAGTCATCGTAGTCAAAAAAAACTAGGATTTATTACTTTAAATGATGGAACTACTCAAGATGGTATTCAAATTGTTTATGATAAAAACATAGCTAACTATGATGAAATAACTAAAGTTCTAATTGGTAGTGCCATAGGAGTAACTGGAGTTTTAATTAAATCAGAAGGATCAATGCAAAAATATGAACTTAAAGCAACTAAAATAGAAGTTCATGGTCTTTGTAGTGAAGATTTTCCTCTTCAGGCAAAGGGAAGACCAACAAGAGAGTTTTTAAGAGAAATAGCTCATCTTAGACCAAGAACTAATTTATTTAGAGCTGTTTTTAAAATAAGAAGTGTTGCAGCAAGTTTAATTCATGAATATTTTCAAAAAAATAATTATGTTTATGTACATACACCTATTATCACAGTAGCTGATTGTGAAGGATCTGATCAAATGTTTAAATTAACAACTCTTAACCCATTAAAAGAAAATAAAGATTATAGTAATGATTTATTTGGGAAAGAAGTTTTTATTACTGGTTCTGGTCAACTGCATGGAGAAACATTTGCTATGGCTTATAAAAAAATATATACTTTTGGTCCGACATTTAGAACTGAAAAATCTAATACTAAGACACATGCTAATGAGTTTTGGATGATTGAACCAGAAGTAGCTTTCTGTGACCTTGAAGGACTTATGGATATCGAAGAAGATATGCTTAAATTTATTGTAAGTGGAGTTTTAGAAAGATGCAAGAATGAAATAAATTTCTTAAATAAATTTGTTGATAATACACTAAAAGATAAACTTGAAAAATTACTGGTATCTAAATTTACAAGAATTGATCATAAAGATGTAATTGATATCTTACTTAAAGCTGATGAAAAATGGGAGTTTATTCCATCATATGATGGTGATATTGCTAAAGAACATGAAAAATATATCACTAGTTATTTTGATGGTCCTGTTTTTATTAAAAACTGGCCTAAAGATATCAAAGCTTGGTATATGAAACAAAATCCAGACGGTAAAACAGTTGCTGCAGTTGATCTTCAGGTACCTGGTTCTGGTGAATTAATAGGTGGTTCTCAAAGAGAAGAGGATCTTGATAAATTACTTAAAAAAGTAAATGAAGATAATATAGATATTAATACTATTAACTGGTATATTAATTTAAGAAAGTATGGAACTTGTGTTCATTCTGGATTTGGAATGGGTTTTGAAAGATTGATTATCTACTTAACTGGAGTTGATAATATAAGAGATGTTATACCTTATCCAAGAACACCTGGTTCATGTGAATACTAGAAAGGATAAATATGTTTACGAAAGAAAAAATATTAAAATATGCTGATGATTTATTAATTAAATTAAATGATGAAGAAGTAAATGATTTATTAAAAGAATTTGATGAAATAGATAAAAGTATGAATATGATTAACAATATTGATGGTCTTGCTCATGTAAAGCCTTTAAGTTTTCCTCAAGATATAAAAACAACTGTTTTAAGAGATGATAATGATACCACTAATATTTCTACATCTGATGCTTTAAAAAATTCTTCTAATGCCTTTGAAGATGTAATAGAAGTACCTAAGGTGGTGGGATAATGAAATACTTAGATAAAGATTTATTAACTATTTCAAGTGCTTTAAAGAACAATGAAATAACTAAAGAAGATTTATATAATGAAGCAGTAGATAATATAAATAGTACTAATGATAGTCTTAATGCTTTTATACTTGTAAATGATAAAATAAACAAAATAAATTCTAATAGTATATTATCTGGTATTCCTTATGGACTTAAAGATAATATTTCAACTAAAGGTATTAAAACAACAGCTTGCTCTAATACTTTAAAAAATTATGTACCAATATACAGTGCTACATGTTATGAAAAACTTGAAAAAAGTGGTGCAGTTATGATTGGTAAAAATACTATGGATGAACTTGCAATGGGGGGATATGGTAACACTGGAAATACTGGTGTTGTTAAAAATCCATGGGATATAAATAGAATAGCTGGAGGTTCATCAGCAGGATCTGCAGCGTGCGTTGCAAAAGGTATTGTTCCATATGTAGTAGGTACTGATACAGGTGATTCAATTAGAAAACCAGCTGCATATACAGGAATAGTTGGATATAAACCTTCTTATGGACTTATTTCAAGATATGGAGTGTTTGCTTTTTCTTCATCCCTTGATCATGTTGGTGTTCTTACTAGAAATGTTTATGATGCTGCAATAGTAGTTGATGAAATAAAAGGTCATGATAATAAAGATATGACTTCCATAAATGATATGGATGATATATCTTTAAAAGATTATATTAATAATAATGTTAAAGGTAAGAAGCTATTTTATATTAAAAACTTACTTAATAAAAATGATTATACTAATAAAAATACTTTAAAGATAATTGATAATTTTAATGAACTTATAAATAAAGTAAAAGATCTTGGTATAAAGGTTTATGAAGAAGAAATAGATATTAACTTACTTAAAGCTATTAAACCAATATATGATAGTATTTCATCAGCTGAGGCAACAAGTAATAATTCTAATTTAACTGGTATTATATTTGGGAATGCTAAAAAGAAAGATAATGTTAATGACATGATGAAATCATTTAGAAGTGAAGGTTTTTCTTCCTATATTAAAAGAAGATTTGTAATTGGATCATTTGTCCTTCAAAAAGAAAATCAAGAAAAATATTTTATTAATGCTAAAAAGGTAAGAAGATTACTAGTAGATAAATTTAATAGTTTATTTAAAAAGTATGATGGCCTTATTATGCCAGCATCAGCTGATATTGCTCCTTTAATAAAAGATGCTTCTAATATAATTAAAAATGATGAGGCTACTATTTTAGATAACTATCTTGCTATTGGTAACTTTGGTGGTTATCCATCAATTACCATTCCTTGTGGCTTTATAAATAAAATGCCAATAGGCATAAATATTACAGGTGCTTATAAAGATGATGGTAATATTTTAAATATTGCATCAGAAGTAGAAAGTATCCTAGAATATAAAAATATGATTGCAAAGGAGGATAAAAAGTGAAATATGAGTTAGTTATTGGTCTTGAAATGCACTGTGAACTTAAAAGTAATTCTAAAGTGTTTTCTCCTGCCGCAAATATATATATTAAGAAAGCTAATTATAATGTAAATGAAGTATGTTTAGCTTTACCAGGAACTCTTCCTTCTTTAAACTATAAAAGTGTTAAAGATGCAATTAAGATGGCATTAATACTAAATTGCAAGATACCAAAATATATGTTATTTGATCGTAAAAATTATTATTACCCAGATCTTCCTAAAGGTTATCAAATTACGCAAAATACATCACCTGTTGGAGTAAATGGTAATATAGATATTATGGTAAATGGTAAAAAGAAAAATATTACGATTCAAGATATCCATTTAGAAGAAGATACAGCTTCTCTTGATCATTTAGATACTATTTCACTACTTGATTATAATAGAGCAGGTGTACCCCTTTTAGAATGTGTTACAGACCCATGTATATCATCTGCTGATGAAGCAGTAGCCTTTATTGAAACAATGGTTAGAATATATCAGTATACTGGTATATCTGATGCTGATACTAAAAAAGGAGAGATAAGATGTGATGTTAATATTAGTTTAAAAGATGATAATGGGAATTTTGTTACTCCTAGAGTAGAGGTAAAAAATGTTAACTCAATATCTAATGTTAGAAACACAATTAATTATGAAGAGGAAAGACTAAAGAAAGCTCTTAAAGATAATACTCCTTTATATCAAGAAACAAGAAGATATGATGAAGGCTTAAATGAAACAGTCTTTATGCGTTCTAAAAAAGATGCTATTGACTATAAATATTTTGTTGAACCTAATATACCTCCATTTGAAATAACAGATACTTTAATTAAGGAAATAAAAAATGATATACCTGTTCTTGCTGATGAAAGAAAAGAAAATTATCTTAATAATTTAAAATTAGATGAAAAAAATGCAAGTATCTTAGTAAAAAATATTGAGACAGCCTCTTATTTTGAAGATTGTGTTAAGATAGGTATTAAACCTAAAGAAGCATCTAACTGGATTAATGGAATGATATCTGCATATTTATATAAAGAAAATATAAGTATTAATGATTTTTATTTAAAACCTATGTACTTAAAACAAATATTTGATGCAATGAGTGATAATACTATTTCATCAAAACAAGCAAAAGAAGTATTTAATAAAGCATTAGAAAATAAAAAAGAACCTAAAGAATTTATCTCTAAAGAAAATGCTCAAATTACTGATGATAATTTAATTGAAAGTATTATTGATAATATTTTAGATAACTCAGAAAATCAAATTAAAGAATATCATAGTGGTAGAACAAATATCTTTGATTATTTTGTAGGACAAGTTATGAAAGAGACAAAAGGTAAAGCAAATCCTACTTTAACAAAAGAAATACTAAATAAAAAACTAGAAAAGTTAAGATAATAAACTCTTAACTTTTTTATTATTATATGATACGATATTAATATGAGTAAGGTAAGAAAAATATTATTATCAGTAATTATATTTTTACTATTAATAGCCATATCGCTATCTTTTTCTTATGCTTATTTTAAGACTACAGAAAATCATAATCCTACTTTGGTATCTATAAAAATAAGTGGTAATTTAATACTTACTAAAGAAACAAGAATTAATTTAACTGAAGATTTATCATCTCCAATATCCGATGGAAAAGCATTATCATCAGATCTATTTAAAATGACATTTGATGTAACAAATCAAACTGATGGAGAAGTATTATATACACTAGGAATAGTACCCTTGCTTGCAACAACAATAGATATAGGAAGTATTAATTATACTTTATATAAAACTACAGAAGAAAAGCCTTCTGGCGGTATTAAACTTAATACTAATCCTATTACATTAAATGATGAAATAAAAGAAGAAATCAATAATAAGTATTCAGAAAATCCAACAATAGGTTATAATTTAAATGAAGAATATACTATACAGCCTAATGAAACGCAAAGTTTTATTCTTTACGTGTGGGTAAATTATAACGAAGATGGCACAAATAATAGTCAAATGAATAAAGTGTTTGATGGAATAGTAGCTATTACGGGTGCAATAAAGTAAGATAGAGATGGTTTAAATGCTTTACTTGATGAAAAGAAAACAAATATCTTAACGCTACCCAAACTATCAACAAATCAAGGTAATTCAATAATAGATTTAACGAGGAAACAAAATGTAAATGTAGATAATGTCGAGCATATATTTTCAGTTGATATAAATAAAGCAAAACCAAACTTTACTAATAATATGGCTTTTTTTGCTGATGTAAATGATGAAGATGTAATAGCAACGTGGGTTGAAGGAAATAATTTTTTTATTGGAGAAAGAAACGAGGTAAGACCTGGACCAAGTATGGCATCAGCATTTAGTAATTTTAATGATTATTTTAATTCAATAGAAATACAAAATCTTAAAAAAATAGTCTTAACAAACTTTAATACATCTAATGTAAGTAATATGTCCTCTATGTTTTTTATCACGGGTATTTATAGCAATAATCTTACTTTAAATTTAGGAAATCAATTTAACACTTCAAATGTAACAAATATGGCTGGTATATTTCAATCCACCGGCAGAAGTAGTAATGTCTTTACTTTAAATTTAAATTCATTTTTAATAAATAATATATCTATAAATTTAACTAATTTTGAAAATTATTCTAGAGTAACAAATATTATTTTTGGATCAGGATGGTCAAACGCTAATATTAGTCAGATTAGTTTTACCTATTTAAAACCAATCAATGTATATTATACGGATTCATCATTTTTAACAACTAATCTTGGTAATATGAACTATTGGAATACATGGAGGGGAGCAGGTAACACTACTTTTATAGCAGGTCTTCCAACTCCATAAAAGATATTTTAATTTTTAAAAATATATGATATAATTAATATGCTTAGAGATAGTTTATTATGCATAAAACCGACAAAGATAAAAATAAGGGAGTCTAATGGATATACGGTGTTGAATACTTACTAGTGTTTAAGGATCCTAAAGTTATCTTGTGACTTACCACCTGCGTGGAGCGGGTTTTTATCAACAATAAACTGTCTTTAAGCATTTTTTATAGAGGTAATAAATATGAACGAAAGATTAATTGGTTTAATTGATACTGAAAAATTAAGTAATTTTAATATTTTACTTGTTGGAGTAGGGGGAGTAGGCTCAGCCTGTTTTGAAGTATTAATAAGAAGTGGTGTTAAAAATATTACAATAGTTGATTTTGATACATATGAAGAAAGTAATTTAAATAGGCAACTTCATTCAAATATGGAAGTAATAGGAAAGAAAAAAATAGATGTTTTAAAGAAATTTGCTAATACCTTACCACTTGATATAAATGTCAATTCTGTTGATGTATATTTAGATAGTAGTAGTTCACTTGATTTTAGTAATTATGATTATATTATTGATGCATGTGATACTATTGAAGCTAAAGTATTTTTAGTAAAAAAAGCAATAGAATTTAATAAAAAAATTATTTGCTCAATGGGAGTAGGTAATAGAATAAATCCTCTTGATTTAAATGTTATGAGGCTATCTAAAACATTTAATGATCCTCTTGCTAAAAAGTTTAGAAAAGCTTTAAAAGATGAGGGAATTACTAAAGATATTATAGTTGTTGCATCAAAAGAACTTCCTATTAAAAAAACTCCTGTATCATCATATATTGGAGTATCTTTAACATGTGGTTTACTTCTTGCTGATTATGTTATAAAGGATTTATTAAAATGAAAATAGAAGAAATTAAAAATAGTAAGTTTTTAAAAGATCTTGATATCAATGGTCTTTTAAAACTTTCTTCGGATATGCGAAAGTTTATTTTAGAAAAAGTTTCGCAAAATGGAGGACACTTATCATCTAACTTAGGTATTATAGAGCTTACAATAGCTCTTTTAAAAGTGTTTGATGAAGATAAAGATATTATTTTATTTGATGTAGGTCATAATAGTTATCCTTATAAAATATTAACAGGAAGAGCTGATAAGTTTGATACTTTAAGAAAATATAATGGTTTATCTGGCTTTCAATCTAAAAGTGAATCTAAATATGATCATTATGAAACAGGACATTCATCAACATCAATTTCAACTGGTATTGGTTTTGCTATAGCAAGAGATCTTGATAAAAAAGATAGTAATATTATTTCAGTTATTGGTGATGGATCAATTAGTAATGGACTTGCATATGAGGCAATTAACCATCTAGGAGACCTTCAGACAAAGCAAATAATTATTTTAAACGATAATCAAATGAGTATTTCTAAAAATGTTGGAGCCCTTCATAATATGCTTGATAGTATTAGATCTGCTAAAGGATATAATGAAGCTAAAAAAAGCACTAAGAAGTTTTTAAATAGTACTAAAGTTGGTAGATTCATTAGTAAAGCAATAGAACATGTTAAAAATAATTTGAAGAAACTTTATTTAAAACAAGGAACTTTATTTAGTGATTTTGGACTTGAATATTATGGACCAATTGATGGACATGATTATAAAGAATTACTTAAATATTTAAATATTGCTAAAAATGAAGATAAGCCTGTACTTCTTCATGTTATTACTAAAAAAGGAATGGGATATGAGTTTGCACAGGAGGATAAACTTGGTACATTTCATGGAATTGGGGCTTTTGATATTATCAGTGGTAAACCAAAAAATAAATCAGAACTTCCTTCATATAGTGAAATAGCAAGTTCTTATTTATTTAATTTTATGAAAAATGATAAAGATATTATTTGTATCACTCCTGGTATGTGTTATGGTTCTAAACTTGATTTTATTAAAGAAAAAACACCTAAACAATTTATTGATGTAGGTATTGCTGAAGAACATAGTTTAATTTTAGCAAATGGACTTGCTCTTGCTGGTAAAAAACCTTATTTATTTATCTATTCAACTTTCTTTCAAAGAGGATACGATCATGTGGTTCATGATATTGCAAGATGTAATAGTGATGTAACTATTATGATAGATAGAGCTGGAATAGTTCCAAGTGATGGGGCTTCTCATCAAGGAGTATTTGATATACCAATGATGTTAAGTATTCCAAATATGATTATTTCTATGCCTAAAGATGCAAGAGAGATAAATGATTTAATTTATACATCATTAAATTATAAAGGTCCTTTTATCATAAGATACCCCAAAATAAATAAACAATATGATTTTAATAAACCTAAACTTTTAGAAATAGGCTCTTGGGAAAAATTAACTGATGGAATAGATGGTTTTCTTATATCTTATGGACCATTAATAGAAAAAAGTCTTAATATAGCAAATAAATTAAAAGAAGATAATATTAATATTTCTGTTATTAATGCTAGATTTATTAAACCTTTTGATAAAAAGATGTTTTTAGAAATAATTAAAAATGAAAAACCCGTTTTTGTTTATGAAGAAAGTATGAAAATATCTTCTTTAGGAAGTATTTTAGCAAATTATTTAAGCCAAAGAAAATATAAGGGAATATTTAGATGTTTTGGTATTGATGATAATTTTATTCCTCATGGAAATAGAGATGAACTTTTAGAATATTGTAATCTTGATGAAGATAATATCTATAATAAAATAAAAGAATACTATATAAAAAAATAATAATATATTGTATAATAAGAGTATAAAGTAGGGTGCATTATAAAAAGTGAAAGTTTTTAATCAAAGAAATGGTATTATCGTAAGTAAAGAAAATCTTGATGAAAAAATCGATTCATATAATATCGATACTTTTTCTGTTGAAGACTTTGAATATCAAGAAACAAACGGTAAGATTGTTAAATATGAATATAACTCTTTTGATAATCCTTTTGTTATTTATTTTGAAGATGAAGGAGTAGTAAGACTTAGTATTAATACTCTTTATTATATTCAAAACAAAGCTTTTATTGATGGGATAATAAAAACATATATAGCATCAACTACTCAATATTTAATCTCACTTACAAGCGATTTACTTGTTAATGATAATATATTATCAGCATTTAAAGATGCAAGTTGTGCTGATTGTCTTGATTTAAAAAAATGTAAGAAAAATTCTGTTTTATCTAAAAAAGTTTATGATATGGCTAAGAAATATGGAATTAAATATATTTATTCTTATGATACTGATATAAGTTTAACTGGAGTATTTGATGATGCAATACTATGTAATAATAATGCAACCTTTTTTGGTAAGAAAACATACTCACAAATTAAAGATAGTGATACACTTGAAATAGATGATAATGTTCTTGAAAGTCAGATCGATAATTTAAAATATTTAAAAGGTAAGTCATATAAAGTAGTTATAAAATCAGGTTTATTTAGTAAAATTTCATCTAAACTTAAAAGATTATTAACTGTAATTGAAGATAATAATCTTGATTTTAATATTATATATACTTTATCCGAAGGAATTGATAAAGAAGCATTTAATCAATTTATTAGAAAAAATCTTAATATTAAAAATCATAAAGTTACTATTATACTTGATAGTGAAAGTTACTTACTTGATAAATACCTAGAATATGAAACTTTATTATATGGATTAGTTCAAAATATACCTAAAGAGCTTAGTCCTTTAGAAAAATTTATGGCTGTTTATAAAATAGTAAAAGAATTTAAAAAATATAAATCATCACCAGATGATTATAGCTTATCATCTAATTTATTTAAAATAATAAATAGTGATTTTATTGTATGTAGTGGTTTTTCTAATTTAATGATTGACCTTCTTGGTAAAGTTGGTATATCAGCAAGAAGTGATTATGTTACAGTTGATATCTCTTATAAAGAAAATAAAAGTATACCAGCTGATATTCCAACTAAAAAAAGTTATCATCAAAGATGTCTAGTTTATATAAATGATTCTAAATATAATATTAATGGTTATTATATATCCGATCCTACTTGGGATAATATGAAAGGTGATAATTATTATAATTTTGCTCTTTTAACAGGTAAAGAAGAGGAAGCAAATGTATCAATGATATATTTTTCTAATATAAGAGAACTTTTAAATATTACATCAAAAGAAGAGTTTTTTATTAAATTAAACTTTATTATTAAAAATTTTAAAAATGATAAAAAAGGTAATTTAATCTCTTTTATTAGAGGTTTATTAAATAAATTATCTTATTTAGATGAAGATTATTTTAATACTTATTTACGTAATGCAAGACAAATATTAATTGATTATGAAAAAGATGTTATCGATAATATTGATAATTTGCTTGATAAAATAGCTTATGTAATACTTAGTAAAGTAAATAAAAGTATTAGTGGCCTAAAAATAGCAAAAGCAGCTACAGAAGCTGAAACATATGGACAAGATCTTACTGATGAAGAAAAAACTATATATATTAATGCTTTTTTATATAGACACCAGTTAAGACAAGAAGGAGCGTTTCCTTACAGAGAAAAAGAATATGAAAATGGAAATAGGGAAGTATATGATAATCCCAATAATAAATTTCAAATATAAAAAGTAAACTTTAATTAGTTTATTTTTTACTTATTAGAAAGTCTGCTAAATAATGAGAATCTTTTTTACCCAGGACAATATCATTTATAACATATATTAAAGGAATATTAATTTTTTTCTTATTAAGTAATTTAACAACTATTTTTAAAGTATTATATCCTTCAACAGTATTATGTTCTAAAAAGTCAGAAATTTCTTTTTTATTTTTAGCAGTACCTATTACATATCCAAAAGAGTAGTTACGGCTTTTCTTAGACATTGATGTCATTAATAGATCACCAACTCCTGCAAAAGATAAAATAGTTCCTTTTCTTCCTCCTAAAAGAGATATTAACTTCTTAATATCATGAAGTGATTCATTAATTAAGAAGGCTTGAGTACTTTCTGTATAACCAAGTCCTCCTAGAATACCTGATGCTATAGCAATTATATTTTTAATACTTCCACATATTTGTACACCAATAACATCTCTAGAAACTCTTAATTTTAAAGTATCATTTCTCATTATTCTAGCAATATAATATTTAGTATTAAAATCAACTGATGCTATAGCAAGAGCAACTGGATTATTATTAAGCATATCAACAGCAAAAGTAGGTCCTGATATAACAGCTATTTTTTTAGTTTTAAGATTCTTTTTAACAATATTAGAAAGAAGTTCACCATTTTCTTCATCAATTCCTTTAGATGCTATACAAATAGGTATATCCTTTTCATAATATTTGCTTATATCTTTAGTAATACTTCCAACATATTTAGATGCACAAGTTATAAATATTGCTTTAGCATCTTTAATTGTATCTTCTAAAGATAAAGATAATCTCATTTCTTTTGGCATAATAAATGTTTCATTAATTGATTTTAAATTACCTGTTTCTTGATATTCCTTAAACTTATCTTTATTTTCAGTCCACATCATAACATTATGTTTATTTTTAACAAGAGCAGATGCTATAGCAAGTCCATATGCACCTGTTCCTATAAGAGCTATTTTCATATATAATTCCTTTCAAAAATACATTATATATTATAGCATTTTTTTGACTAAAATAATATCTTATGATAATATATAGTCATTTACCAAAAGTAAAAGGTGATAATATGATATTTGTTGATGAAAACAAAAGAAGAGTTAACATTGATTTATCTAATAAAGAAGTAACCAATATTATGGGTTTAACATTAATATATAAGTTAGATGATGAAGTGCTTTTAAAAATATTAAATAGTTCTTTTAATAAAAAAAATAATATGGTTTTTAATATTGTAAGAGACTTAGGAATACAAAGTTTTGTAGAAATATATGACATTTTCTACTCAAGAGGAGCAGTTAATGCTTATACTATGAAAAATTATCAAACAGATAATACTGGTTTTCTTAGTTATGGAATGGAGAACTTTTTATCTGTATATAAAAAAGCTTATAATGACTTTTCAATTCTTGGTAATAACCATGTTATGTCAGTTAAGCTTGATAATAATGATATTTTATTTTCAGAAGGACAAATGATTATTACAACACCAGAAAATCTTATTACATATTCCTTATCACAAGAAGCAATAGTTAATAAAAATCTTACTACTTTAAAATGGTATCTTTTATATAAAATCATTGAAGGATATCGAGGTAGTTTTCCAATAACTCAATTTCAAATGATAAAAATAAGAAAAGAACTTAATGCTTTGTTTTGTGAAGATATTAAAAATTATGGCGCTGTTGAAGAGGCTTTTAAAAACTATGATACTAGTAGTGATTATGTAAGAAAAATTTTAAAAAGATAATTCTTGACTAAAAGAGTCTTTTTTGCTAGAATAACTCACTGTTAAGGAGGATATATCATGGCAAAAAACGAGTTAAGAGATTTAGCTTGCTCACAAATATTAAAAAGTTTTTTAAATGCACCAGAAGTACAAGTTATTTGTAAAAGAGGAAACTCTTATCAAATTGTAAAAAATGGTATTAAATTAAATGTATCACTAAAAGCTGATAGAACTATTATAGTTGAAGATACTCTAAATAAAATCAATGAATATTATACTTTTAATTCTAAAGCTGATACCAATGTATTTCATTATAATAGATTTCAAATAGTTAGTGATAATTTAATAGATGCTGTTCATTTATCATTTGATTGTCCTGAAGGCTTAATAGTTTATAGCAAAGAAACAGCAAAACTTGATACATCAGCAAAAAAATCATGGCCTTCAAAAATAATGTTTTTTATGGATACAATTTTAAATGATAGTTTATTTGAAACTATGGCAGGACTTATGAATGTTGATGATTTAAAGATAATTACATATAATAGAAAACCAGCAAAAAGAGTTATCCTAAATATTTTTCAAACAATTCAAAATCGTGATGAAGATGATGAAAGAAGTAGATAATAATTGATTATCTATTTTTTTTAGCTTATAATTAAACTATGAATAATAAATATATAGTAAAATATCTTGACTATTTAAAATATGAAAGAAAGCTTTCAAATAATACTTGTTTATCTTATAAATATAATTTAGAAAGATTTTCTTTATTTTTAGGTAAAAGAAATCTTCTTGATATTGAAACTGATACAGTAAGAGATTTTCTTTATGATGAGAATTTTTCTTCCAAAACCAGATCTCACTATTTAACTGTAATTAACTCATTATATTTATTTTTAATTGAAAATGATATTACTATTAATAATCCTTGTAATCTTATTAAACTACCAAAAATTGAAAAGAAATTACCTTTATATTTAACTATAGAAGAGGTAGATAATCTTCTTAATATTAATCCTAAAAAACCTCTTGATTATCGTAATATTGCTATGCTTGAGGTTATGTATGGTAGTGGTCTTAGAATAAGTGAAGTATGTGATCTAAAAATAAATAATATTGATTATGATGAAGACATAATAAGAGTAATGGGGAAGGGGAGTAAAGAAAGAATTGTCCCTATGAATAATAAGACTATTAATTCATTAAAAGAATATATTAATAATTATCGATCTTTTTTGCTTAAAGAAAAACAAAGCGAATATGTATTTTTAAATAAATCAGGAAATAAATTATCAAGAGTTGGTTTTTTTAAAATAGTTAAAAAATTATGTGAAGAGTGTGGAATCAAAAAAGAAATATCACCACATACATTAAGACATTCTTTTGCAACACATCTTCTTAATAATGGAACAAACTTAAGAGTTATTCAAGAACTTCTTGGTCATAGTAATATAACAACAACACAAATATATTCTCATCTATCTAATGAAAGTATAAAGAAAGATTATGATAATCATCCAAGAGGTAAGAATGAATAATTCTTTCTGAAGATTAAGTTAACATAATATAAATTATGTGAAGTTAATATTTATAGTTTTTTTATTATACTTTAAATGTTTTAATTATTAGTTTTATTACTATTCTTCATTTAATTATAATATTATTAATAAATTTGTTTTTAATATTTAAATATAAATTATAATTAAATCATATCAACAATAAATTATTTATTATAACCTTATTAAAATATATAATAAGGTTATATATATACCTTATAAATTATATAATAAAGATATATACGTGTATGCGCGTATATATATATGAATACATATATCAAATATTATATTAAAAACAAAATAAAGATAGTAATAGGGAGAGTGTCTTTAACTTTTTCTATATTATGTAATTTAATAACAAATTGCTAAGTTAACATAATATTATTTTCACCCTACTCTTTTAACCCAACAAAAAAACACTATGATAGTGTTTTATTTTATACTTTTCTTGATTGAATTTCAGCTATTTTTTCAATTATCTCTGATGCATTTTCTGTATTAATATCATCATATCCAAGTTCTTGTAATGCTTGAATTTTAAAAGTATTAAGTTGTTGTGTTCTTGATAGCTTCTCTTCATTTTTTTGTTCTATTTCTTGAATAAATCTTCTTCTTGATTCTGCTACTTTACTCTTTGATAAAGGACCGTTATTATATAACGTTAATCCTGAATATAGTATTCCTTCAAAGATAAATTGATTGTTTTCATCAAAAGCAAATTCATCAGGTTTAATAAAGCCATTTGTTTTAGCAATATAACCAAGAATATACTTTATTTCTGGTACATTATTTATTGACTGAAGCATATAATAGATATACCTTACTAGTGAAGTGTTTGTATACCCCCCTACTACAAGTTTTTCTTTTAATTGTTCTATTATATCAGCAAGTAAAATTTTTGAATCTTTATCAAGTCCGGTAAAATCTAAACTACTTTCAACATTACCATCCTTTTTTAAATTAGAATTTAATCTTTTTTCAACTTCCAAAAGATAATCAGTATCTACTTTGATTTTAGCAAGTGTTTCATTAGAATCATCATTTATATCAAGTAGTTGTAATAACAATAACTTTTTTTCCTTTGGCCACTTATCTAAACTTTCTAGTGTTAAATAATTATAAACCATTTGTCTGGATACTCCTAAGTACTTTGCAAGTTTAACTTTTGAGATTCCAATTTCTTGCAATAAATCATTTAATATTTTCATAATTACCCTCCATAAGTTTTGTTGACAATCTTATTATATCATTTAACACTTACTTGTCAATTAAATATCAAGCAAATCATTTAATTTTTCTTTTCTTCTAGTTTAACTGAAACTAACTTAGATACTCCACTTTCTTCCATTGTTACTCCATAAAGTACATCAGCAAATTCCATCATCTTCTTTTTATGGGTTATTAAAATAAATTGAGAGTCATTCATTTTAGATAAATACTCACCAAACATATTAATGTTTTCTTCATCCAAAGCAGCTTCTGCTTCATCTAAAACGATAAACGGTGCTGGATTAACATTTAATATAGCAAATATTAAACAGATAGCTGTTAATGATTTTTCACCACCTGATAAAGCAATAATAGAATTAAGTTTCTTTCCTGGAGGAACAGCAAAAATATCAATACCAGTATTAAGAAGATCATTCTCATCACTTAATTTTAATATTCCATTGCCACCTTTAAACATTACTCTAAATACTTTAGAAAACTCTGTTGCTATTTTATCAAATGATTTTTTAAATTTTTCTTTCATAATTTCATCCATTTCTAAAATAACATCATTAAGTTCATTTAAAGAAACCTCTAAATCTTCCTTTTGACTAGTTAAAAAATCATATCTTTTCTTAATTCTTTCATATTCATCAATACTTCTAACATTAACATCCCCTATTTGTCTTAAATGATTTTTTAAGTTGGTAACTTTTTCTCTTGCAATATCAACATCTATCTCTAAATTATAATTATTAAAAGCATATTCGTATGTTAAATTATAACTTTCTGATAAACTAGTTATTAATGTATCTATTTTTATCTCTAACTTCCCTATTTCTATTTCATTTTGATTTATATTATTTTCAAGTTTATGATAACTTGTTGTTTTATTGGAAATATCTTTTTCAAGTGTAGTTATTTCATCATGTAAATCTGCTTTTTTACTCTTAATATCTTTAATATTATTTTCTAAAATTTCTTTTTCTTCTTCTTTTTCTATAATAACTTTATTAAGCTTATCTACTCTTTTATGAACACTACTTGTTTTAATATCTTTTAAACCTTCAATATTAGTATTTGCTTTATTTAATTTTTCAGAAAGAGTTTCAATTGTTTTATTATTTGTTTCAATTAAAATACGATATTCAGTAATTTTTTTCTTATAATCGGTTAATTTTTCATTAATTTCTTCATAACTCATAGTATAATTTTTTAAATCTTTTTCAAGAAGAGTTTTTTCATTTAATTTAGTTTCTAATTCTTTATTAAGATTATTTAAATCGCTTTTAAAAGTATTATTTATTATTCCTCCAGTAATAGAGCCTCCTGGATAAGTAATTTCTCCTTCTAAAGAAACTATTTTATATTTATAATCGGTTAATTTTGAGATCTTAATTAAATCATCTACGGTATCAACTACTATAACATTACCAAGTTGATTTTCAACTATATTTTTATATTTCTTATCATATGATACAAGATCTGATGCAATACCAATAAAACCTTCATATTCTTCTAAAGAAGATATAATATCTACTCCCAATTTTCTTGAT
Organism: uncultured Mycoplasma sp.; assembly: GCA_964345805.1. Taxonomy (GTDB): domain Bacteria; phylum Bacillota_I; class Bacilli_A; order RF39; family UBA660; genus UBA6448. The sequence continues at coordinate 22,032 of CAYFSK010000005.1, read as the reverse complement.
TTAATAGTGTCAATAGGAAAAAATGTTGCTCTTCCTAATTTTTGTTCTTTTAAATATTCAATAGCTTTTTTTGCTTTATTCATATCATCAACTATAATAACGTTAGCTGATGCTCCTAAAGAAGCATTTATAGCCACATTATGAGCTTCATTTATGTTTATAATATCTTTTAACGTATTATGAATTCCTAAAAGCCTAGGGTTGTTTAAAACACTTTTAACAGGCTTTGGTAAATATAGATTATTATCAATATTATTTTTTTCAATATTAATCTTGCTTTGCAGTTCAAAAATAGATCTATTAGTATTATTTATTTCATTATTAAGTGATGTTAACTTAATTTTAACTTTAAGTTCATCATCACTTACCTTATTTAAAACAGATGTAAGTTTAAGTAAGTTTTCTTTATTAGTATTTAACTTATTTTCTTCAATCTTAATATCTTTTTCTATATTAAGTTTTTCTTCACTTAAAACAAGTAAATTATCATCAACTTTATTTTCATCTAATGTTAATTTACTTCTTTCTAAGTTTATTTGTTTTTCACTGTATAAAGAGGATAGCTCTTCGGTAATATTTACTATTTTATTATTTAAATCACTTATTATTTCATCAGTTTTAATCATTTCTAACTTTTTAGACTCTAAACCTAAAGGATGATTAATATCTAAATTTTTAATTTCTAATGCCATATGCTCATTATTTTGTTTTAATAAATCAAATTCTTTTTTATATTTATTAATATCATAAGCCATTAAAGCTATATCTACACTATTTAACTCTTCTTTTACAGCAAGATATTTTTTAGCATTTATCATGTCTTTTTCTAAAGGTTCTAAACTCATATTAAGTTCTTTAATAATTAAATTTATTCTCGTTAAATTTTCTTTAGTTCCATCTAATTTTTTTATTGATTCTTCTTTTCTTTTTTTATATCTTTCTACTCCAGCAGCAGACTCAAATAATTCTCTTCTTTCTGATGATTTGTTTTCAACAAGAGCAGCTATTTTTCCTTGTGAAATAATATTAAATTTACTAGTTATATCTAAAAGCATATTAGTTATATCTTTAAGTCTTACTCTAGCATTATTAATATAGTATTCATTTTCTCCAGTTGAATAAATTATTCTTTTTACTTCTACTTCACTAAAATCTTGGCCAAGTTTTTTATCAGTATTATCAAAAACAATTGAAACACTAGCTTTTTTTAATGCTTCTCTTGTTTTTGAACCATTAAAAATAACATCACTCATTTCATTTCCACAACGAAGTGACTTAACTGATTGTTCTCCTAAAACCCATAAAATAGCATCTACTATATTTGATTTACCAGAACCATTTGGTCCAACAATCGCACATATCTTTTCTGAAAAATCAAGTTCAATTTTATCAGCAAAAGATTTAAAACCTTGCATCCTAATACTTTTAATATACATATATTAACCAGCACATTTCTTTATTGCTTCTTTAGCAGCATTTTGTTCAGCTTCTTTTTTATTATGACCTTTTCCTACTCCAAGAACAATATCATTTACCACAGCTTTAATAACAAATTCTGTATCACTACTATTTTCTTTTTCAGATACTAAAATATATTCAATTGATTTTTGATCAGTTTGAACTAGTTCTTGTAATTTAGTTTTATAGTCTTCAAAAAACTGATGTTTTTTATTAATACTAGGAATAACAGTTTGATAAATATATTCTCTACATTTATCCATTCCACATTCTAAATATATTACAGCAAGTACTGATTCAAATGTATCAGCTAAAATAGTATTATTTATTTTTCCTATAAGACCATTACCAACTCTAATATATTTATCATAGCCTACTTTTTTTACATAATATGCAAGGGCATCTTCACATACATAACTAGCTCTTTTTTTAGACATTTCTCCTTCTTTTAAATTAGTGTTTTTATAATAATATTCACTTGTTAAAAATTGTAAGATAGAATCACCTAAAAACTCTAATCTTTCGTAATTATCACATTTATTTTCATTACTATATGAAGAATGTGTTAAAGCTGTTAAAAGTAAATCTTTATTAGTAATATTAATATTATACTTACTTAAAAAATTCATGTTTCCACCTTCTTTTAAACCTTTATTATTATAACATAATTCCTATTAATATAGCAACAAAGCTTTAGAAAATATAATTGTAATAATTTAAAAATTGTAGTACAATTATTGTGCTAGGTGGTTTATGAAATATATTATTATTTTTTTAATAAGGTGTTATCAAATTACTCCTTTTATTGGTCATAATATGTGTCGCTTTAGACCAACTTGTAGTCAATATATGATTGATGCTATTAATGAATACGGCACATATAAAGGACTTAAAATGGGATTTAAAAGATTATTAAGATGTCATCCTCGTGGAGATTTTGGTTATGACCCAGTACCTAAAAAGGAGAATTTATGAATTTCAAAAAAGGTTTATCTATAGTATTATTGTTAATATCTATTTTTATTTTATCAAGTTGTTCTTTTAAAACAGATGATTTAGAAGATGCTACTATTTATACAACTGTTTATCCTGTTAATTACTTAACTAAATATATATATGGAGAATATGGTGATATTTCTAGTATATATCCATCAAATACTGATATTGAAAAATATAAACTTACTAAAAAACAAATAAAAGAGTATGCTAAAGGTGATTTATTTATCTATAATGGACTTACAAATGAAAAAGAAATAGCTAAAGATTTAGTAAATCGTAATAATAAACTTTTAATAATTGATGTATCTAATGGTCTTGATATAGAAAATCATATAAGTGAACTATGGCTTTCACCAAATAATTTTTTAATGCTTTCTAAGAATATTAAAAATAATCTTGAAGAATATCTAAAAAGTAAAATTATTATTGAACATATTAATAATAAATATAATGAATTAGAAATAAAAACATCTGTGCTTGATGCATCACTTCATACAATTGGAAAGAAAGCATCTGATAATAATAAAAATACAATTGTAGTATCAAATAATTTATTTAATTTTTTAAATAATTATGGTTTTAATGTAATAAGTTTAGATCCAGATAATAATTTAAAAGATAATAAATTAAATGTAATTAAAAATAACTTTAAATCTGGAAAATATGAATATCTTTTAATAGCGGATATTGATAAAGATAATGAAATATTTAATGAAATAATTAAAGATATTAATGCTAAGAAAATATATGTTGATACCCTGACGCTTACATTGGAAGATGATTATTTTAATATAATGACAGAATTTATTGAAAATATTAGAACAATTGTAAGCTAGTAAATTGACAAAAAGACTACTATTATAGTATACTTGTTAGTAGTCCTTTGGAGCAGTACTCAAGAGGCTGAAGAGGCGCCCCTGCTAAGGGTGTAGGATGGGAATACCTGTCGCGAGAGTTCAAATCTCTCCTGCTCCGCCATAAAGATAAAAAAGATGCTTGCTGGTAATTGTCACCAGTGACCATCTTTTTTTATTATGTTATATAATGTAAACTAACTAGCATAATTGTTATTTTATCGATATAATTAATATTGAAAGGTAGATAATTATGGTTATACTAAAAGAAAATATTAGAGTTGTTTCTAATTTAGCAACAGATATTGAAAATATGGCTCAAAATTTATTTATTAGAATGGCTGTTGAAGAAACTAATGAACTTTTAGAACAATATTGTGATTTAGAATCTTCTTATGATGGAAGATATATTTGTTCTGATCTTTTTAAAGAATTATTTCCATTATATGCACAAGATAAAGAATCAAGAAATTTATTTATTAGAGCTGTTCATAACTCATCAGCTTGTCTTGCTAATGAACATTTTCAAAATGTAGCCAAAGATGATAGCGTTACTGATTGTATCTTTTTAACTGGTATTCCAGGAGCTGGTAAGTCATTTTTAATCCAGTCATTATTTTTAAGTGGAATGATTCCTGATTCATGCGCTGTATATGAAGGTGATATTAATAATATAGATGTTATTAAAGAAAAAATTGAGGCAATGAAAAATAATGGTAAAAACATTCATTTTATGGTAGTAAATGCATCCCTTGAACTTATATATAGTAATATATGTACAAGGAGAAATGAAGTTGGTAGAGCAGCTAGTATGGCAACTATTGCAAGAATTGCATCAAAGCTCCCCCACTCTTTAAAAACACTAAAAGATTTATATCCTGATATTGATGTTTCCGTTTATGATAAAAAAACAAATACTGATGATATAAATATATATGATAATGTAATAGATTTTGAATTTCTTGATAAAGGAGGTTATGATGATATAATCTCATCTTTAGAACAGTTAGCCCAAGGCTTAACTTTAAGTGAAACAAGAAGTTAATATGGAGGTATATATGATAGATATTAAGAAATTATTAGAAAAAGCAAAAGAAATTGCTATTAAAACTAAAACAGATAAAGACTTACTTAAAAAGATAAAGGATAAAACAAATTATTGACATTTTATTATTATTTGTTAGAATATAATCCATTAAAAGGGAGGAAATATGGGTAGTGAAAAAACTTTTAAATGTGTTGAGTTAAGATTTGATATCATTCCAGTCGATGAAGAAGATATAAAGTATGGAGCACCTAGTCATGATGGCTATACATTTACTGTAAAAAAAGAAGATGCTTTAAAAAGATTAAAGTTTATTATTAAAACTTTAAAAGAATTAAATATTCCAATTCAAGGAATTTATCTTAAAAAAGTTTTAAACTTAACTAAAGATAAAATAGATAGTAAAAATAAGATTATGACAAAATTACTTGGCGATGCTGAGTACTTTATCGAAAGAAGTAAAGAAAGAGGAAAATAAAAAAGTCTGAATTATCAGACTTTATTTTTTTATGGTGACCCGTACGGGATTTGAACCCATGTATCCATGCGTGAAAGGCATGTGTGTTAAACCGCTTCACCAACGGGCCATATGGTGGGCCTGGGGGGACTTGAACCTCCGACCTCACGCTTATCAGGCGTGCGCTCTAACCAGCTGAGCTACAGGCCCATTTTTCTTGCTACTTATTCATTTTAACTTAAAAGTCTTATAAATGCAAGATTTTTTTAAGTATTTTTCCTCTTTTTCCATTAATTTAAGGATTTTTGACTGATTATTAAGAATTTTTTCCATTTTATCATGTAATTCTTCAAGAATTAACTCACTTTTAAGATCAATACGATAATCATTTTGGTTACGTAAACTATCTTTTTTAGCTTGCCTATTTTGACTCATCATAATAACTGGTGCTTGAAGTGCTGCTAAACATGATAATAGTAAGTTTAATAAAATAAAAGGAAATTCATCTATTTTTATAATACCTGTTAGATTTAAAACAATCCAGGCAATTAGAAAAACTAAAAAACCAATTATAAAACCCCAAGAACCTGCTTTTTCTGATATAAATCAGCAATTCTATCTCCTTTTGTCATTGTTTTATCTTCTAGTTTATCAATATCAAGAGCAATTGGCTCATTAACAAGTAAATCAAGTAGTTCTTCATCATTTTCCATTTCTAGATTACTCTTCTTTAAAGCATTTTAACAATTTCTTTTTTACTTCTTTTAATAATTTCCATGTTTTCTTCTTTTAATTGTTATTTTTCATTAATTTAATTTTATCTTTTTTTATCATCACTATCATCTTCATCTTCTTCATTTAAATTATCAAATGATACTCTTCTTAAAACAACGTTAGATAGTAAAACTAACGCTGTACCAATTATAGCTTCTTTTAAATAACCATATGCACAAAGTACACCTATTGATGAAACACACCATAAAGTTGCTGCAGTATTAAGACCTTTAATTCTATCTCCTTGTCTCATTATAATACCAGCCCCTAAAAAACCAATTCCAGGAAGAATTTGTGATGCTATCCGGTACTGATCTCCGGTTAAATTATTTGAAAATGAAACATATACAAATAAAAACGATCCTAAAGCAACTAAAACGTTAGTTCTAAGGCCAATTACCTTATTATGATATTGTCTTTCAAAACCTATTATAATTGTTAGTGAATAACATATTGCTATTCTAAGTAAAAATTCACTAAATTCCATATTATTATCACCTATTATAATTTTACAATTAATATTAAAAAAAGTCTATTAAATATTTATTTTCTTTATTATTTTAAATTTTTCATATATAATATACTTGAAAAAAAAGGTATAATAGATGGATAAATGCTTTAAATGTAATTATGAATTTAAAAAAGATGAAAAATATTGTCCTAATTATGGTAAAGCAAGAAAAAGTAATATAAACGAATATGGTAACAATTTTCCCCTTGCTATTGCATCAATTGTTTGTATAATGATAAGTTTAAATAATTAGGTCTTGTTTTTGCTATTATTTCTTATAACTCAAATAAGGATTTAAATAATGATGCAAAACTAATGTCAAAAATATCAATAATTATTAATGCTGTTTTTCTAGGAATAAAAGTCATTGTTCTATTATTTATAGCCATTTTGTTAATTACAGCAATTCAATTAAAAATCTAGTTATTATTAACTAGATTTTATTTTATTATGGTAGGCTGTTAGGGATTTGAACCCTAGACCCACTGATTAAGAGTCAGTTGCTCTACCAACTGAGCTAACAGCCCATATGTGTATACCACGTTTAATAGTATAACACATGTTATTAAAAAATTAAATATTTTGTTTTAATAATTTTTTATCAATATAATTAACAATTTTCTTAAATTTATCAAAGATATATAAACTACAAATTAATAAAACTACATATATTAAAATAGTATCTTTATTGATATAACTAATATTAAAAAAGTCATACTGGAATACTGCGCAATAAATAAATGTAAGAATTAAACCCATTAACATTAATATTCTTTGCGGTGTATATGGCTTACATATACTATTTAAAAAGATAAATTCCGTTGTGGCTGTTAAAAAGACCATTAAAGTACTACATAAGCTTTCTGATAAGCCAAATTGAATTTGAAATAAATAAATAATTACAATATTAAATACAACAGTAAGAGAACAAGGAAGACTTCTTACAAAGATTCTTCTTAAAAAATTAGGTTTTACTACCTCATCATTATATTCAAGAGCAAGTATAAATGATGGTATTGATATTGTACAAGCAGTAATTAGTGTTAAATGAATTGGTATAAAAAAGTATGTCCGATTAAAAAATAAACATAGTAAAATTAATATAACAGTAAATATTGTTTTAGTAAGCAGTAATGAGCTACTTCTTTCAATATTATTAATACTTCTTCTTCCTTCTTTAAAGATTACCGGTAAGTTTTCAATACGATTATCAAGCAAAATAAATTGACTAACATTTTTAGCAGCTTCTGATCCTGATTCCATGGCAATAGAACAATCAGATACTTTTAAAGCAAGAGTATCATTAACCCCATCTCCTGTCATAGCAACAAAGTTTCCTGCTTTTTGTAATGCAGAAATAATAAGCTTTTTTTGATGAGGCTTTACTCTTCCAAAAATATCATATTTTAAAGCAATATCCTCAATATCTTTATCTTCAATTTTATCAAAAGAAATTGCTTTTAAATTATCAATTCCAGCTTTACTAGCTATCTTTTCAATTGTTTTTATATTATCACCACTAATAATTTTAACCTTAATACCTTGTTTTTTAAAATAATCTAAAGTATCTTTTGCATCAGCTTTTACTTCATCTTCAATAAGAATATAACATAATGGGGTAAGATCATCTAAATTATTAAATTTCCCTTTCCCTTTAGCAAAAACTAAAACACGATATTGATTTTGATATGTAGTAACTTTTATATCTTGTTTTTTAAGTAAATTTTCAGGACTTCCTAAATAATACGATCCTTCTTTAAATTCAATACCACTATATTTTCTGTCTGATGAAAATGGCATCATATTTATCATATGCATACCATTTTTATTTGGTATTTTTTCTCTTAAAGCCTTCATAGTACTTGAATTATCATCAATTGATGAAACATAATTTGCCAGTGTTTCTTTTATTTTATCTTCATCTTTATCAAGATAGATAATCTTATTTAGCTTCATTTTACCAGTTGTAATAGTTCCTGTTTTATCAAGACAAATAATATTAACTCTAGCTAAATTTTCTGTTGCGTATAATTCTTGAACTAAAACATTATTTCTTCTTAATCTAATAACACTTACAGCCATTGCACTGCTAGTAAGAAGAACAAGTCCTTCGGGTATCATACCAATAACGGCTCCAACAGTACTCATTAAAGAAGCTGGCCAATTATAATCAGTTATTTGTAATTGATTAATTAAGAACAAAGTTCCTATTAGTACTAAACAAAAGCTTAATATTTTAATTAATTTATCAAATGAATTATAAATAACTGAAGGGTTATCTTTTACATATTTAGCATCCAAAGTTATTTTAGATATATAATTATCTTTACCTACTCTTGTTACTTTAATATAACATGATCCACTTACTACAAAAGATCCACTTAATACTTCATTGCCTTCTTTTTTAAAAATATTATTTGCTTCTCCAGTAATAAATGATTCATTTACTTCACATACTCCACTAATTATTATTCCATCTGTTACTATTTGATTTCCTGTTTGATATAAAATTACATCTCCAAGTACAAGCTCCTCTTTACTAATTTTATTTTTTTTACCATCTCTAATAACTGTTATAGGATTATTTCTTAAAACATTTAATTTATCAATTGTTTTCTTAGCAAGTATTTCTTGTATTGTAGCAATAATAGTATTAATAATAGCTACACCAACAAATAAAGAGTTTTTTAGACTATATAATATTTTGCCACTAATAAGTCCACTTAATATTACTAAACCAGCTAAAACAATGTTTAAAATGTTAAAAAAAGTTAAACTATTATCTTTAATTATTTGGGAAATACTTTTTGTTTTTGGCTCATTTATAGTATTAATATTACCTTCATTAATAGCCTTTTGTACTTCCATTTGACTAAGACCTATAATATCTTTTTCTTTCATATTTATCATCCCAAAATAAGTATATCAAAGACAAGAAAAAAAGTTAAGAATAACTTAACTTTATTTACTAATTAATTCACATACAATACTAGATATTTCAGTTGGATTATCAATTGATAAACCTTCGATTAATCTAGCTTGTGCATATAGTACTTTCGTAAATTTATTTAAAGCCTTTTTATCATTTTTATATAAGTCTTTAATCTTTTTACTAATGGCATGCTTTTCATTAATCTCTAATATTACTTTAGCACTAACATCCCCACTTTGAGGCATAGCATTTAATACTTTTTGCATTTGCGTACTAATTTCCCCTTCACTTGTTAAACATACAGGATGCTTACTTAATTTATTAGTAAATCTAATATCACTTATTTCATCAGGTAATACTTTTTTCATTAAAGTAAACATATCTTTGTGTTTGCTATTAAGTTTTTCTAGTTTTTCTTTGTCTTTTTCTTCATCAAAAGATAAAGAACTATCAGCAATATTTTTAAATTTCTTACCATTATATTCACCAAGTATTTGTAGTGTAAATTCATCTAAATAATCAGTTAATAATAATACATCAAAACCTTTTTCTTTAATTTGATCCATTTGCGGAAGATTTTCTATTTTTTCAATGCTTTCTCCACAACCATAATAAATAAATTCACAATCTTTGGCCATTTTTTCTACATAAGTATCTAAAGTAATAAAATCTTTTTCTTTACTTGAATAAAAGATAAGTAAATCTTTTAATTTATCTTTATTTTCTCCATAATTGTTATATACTCCATATTTAATTGGACCACCAAAGTTTTTAAAGAATTCTTTATACTTATCAAACTCATTTTTTTGCATATCAATTAAAACATTATGAATTTTTGTTTCAAGTGATTTTGCAATATTTAATACTCTTCGATCATTTTGAAGGGTTTCTCTTGATATATTTAAAGATAAATCATCGGTATCAACTACTCCTTTGATAAAATTATAATAATCAGGTAATAATTTTTCACATTTATCCATTATTAGAACACCATTTGTATATAGTTCTAAACCTTTTTTATAATCTTTATAATAATAATCAAATGATACATGCGATGGGATAAATAATAAAGATTTATATGATACAAGGCCTTCAACATTATTATGAATAACTTTTAAAGGCTTTTCATTATCAAAGAACTTACTAGTATAAAAATTATCATATTCTTCATCTTTTGTTTCTTTTTTATCTTTTTTCCATAAAGGAACCATTGAATTAATTGTTTCAAGTTCTTTATATGTTTCATACTCATCTTTAGTTCCTTCTTTTAAACGAGAGTTTAGGGCCTCCATTAAAATTGGATATCTTATATAATCACTATATTTTTTAATAAGTAATTTAATACGATATTCTTCTAAAAAATCAGAATAGTTTTCCTCTTTTGTATCATCTTTCAAATAAAGTGTTATTGTTGTACCAACCTCTTTTTTATCACACTTTTCTAAAGTATATCCTTCAACTCCTTCACTAGTCCATAAATAACCGGTTTTATCATCATACTTTCTAGATAAGACTTCTACTTTTTTAGAAACCATAAAAGCTGAATAAAAACCTACACCGAACTGACCAATAATTTCTGTGTCTTTTAAACCTTCGTTTTCTTCTTTAAAATGAAGAGATCCAGATTCAGCAACTGTTCCAAGATTATCTTCAAGTTCTTTTTCATTCATTCCTATACCTGTATCTTTTATAGATATAGTTCTTTTGTCTTTGTCAACTTCAATTAAAATATTTAAGTTATCAGTATTAATGTTTTTATTAGTTAATGCTTCATAACTAAGTTTATCTATTGCATCAGATGCATTAGATATAAGTTCTCTTAAGAAAATCTCCTTATTTGTATATATAGAGTTTATCATTAAATCTAATACTCTTTTTGAAGATGACTTAAATTCTTTCATTTTCATTTTTTTACCTCACTAATATTTATTTTAACATTAAAATTAGCACTCGTCAATATTTAAGTGCTAATTATCGTTTATCTATTTTGTGGTGGGTACATTAAATTAACTAATTTATTAAGAGGCATTGATTGTAAATAAACTTTACCAGGACCTTTAATAATTGTATTAAATAATCCTTCGCCTCCAAGAAACATTGTTTTTAAATTACTTACTGCTTCTATATCCATAGTACATGTTGATTCCATTGCAACTAAAGAACCAGTATCAACAACTAATTTTTGATTTTCACTTAAAGTGTATTCATGAAGGCTTCCATCAACTTCTAAAAAAGCAACTCCTTCACCAATTAGTTTTTGCATAATAAATCCTTCGCCTCCAAATAAACCAGTTCCAATATTCTTTTGAAAATAAATTTCTGTATTAACATTAATATTTGATGCTAAAAAACTTCTTTTTTGAATAATTAATTCCTTACCATTACTAGTACTAACATCTACTTTAACAATACTTCCTGGGAATGATGAAGCAAATGCAATTTGTTCATTATCTCTTTGAGCAGTATAAATATTTTGAAATAAACTTTCTCTAGATAAAACTCTACCAAGTACTTTTTCTAAACCTCCCCTATCACTAGTATCAACTGTAAAACCATCAGTACGCCAAGCCATAGCCCCCGCTTCACTTACAACACTTTCATTTTGATTAAGACGTATAATTACAACAGGAAGGTTATCACCTTTAATTTCATAATTCATATATTATTCTCCTTATAATTATTATATTAAAACGAGGATTTTTAGTCAAATAAAAATGTGGTAAGCACCACACTTTATTAAATAATTTAACGGCTTCCGCCACCGCCTCCACCAAAGGAGCCACCGCCACCTCCACCTGATGAAAAACCTCCACCACCTGATGAATAACTTTCAGCAGCTGATCTTGCAGATGAGGCAGCATTATAACCTGCTGATGATAAATAATTTAAATATACAACTGTATTAAAGTCATAATCCATTTTTTTCCATACTTCTGGATAAAGATTTTTAAGTTGAGCTGCTACTTTATCAGCAACACCAAATAAATAAGCAAACATTAAATATTCATCCCAAACTTTAACTTCTAAAGCACTTTTTTCTTTCATTGCTGTAAATTCATTAAAGAATTTCTTTAAACCAAGTAAATATGTTGAATCCTCATATAATTTATCTTCCATAACCATTTTTTTAGAACATTCACTTTTATCAATTCTCGGTCTAATTAAATTTTGACTTTTAAGTTTACTTTCTTCTTCGGTAATATGATTTTTAAAGATACTAAAGAAAGAATTATAATGTGAACGACAATACTTTTCTAATTCTTTTGGTTCTAAAATACCATCTTTAGAAGCTTTCTTCATTAAATCAAATAGTTTAGCTTCAAAAGTTCTATCAAAAGCAGGATTTTTAGTTAAATCTAAAGAAGATGTTTCTTTTTTAAAGTTTCCTGTTTTATCAGTTTTTATTGATATTTTATCTTCTTTTATCCATTTTAAGATAATTGCTCCTAAAATATTTGTTTCTTTATATCCAAAATTATTTAATTTTATTAATAAATCTGCATAATAAATATCTTTATTACAAGGAATATCTCTAAATGGCATTACATCATTATATTTAATTGTTTTATTATTTTTATATCCATAACCTTGACTTTTAGTAGCTAGAAATATTGATAAAGCTATAACTACAGGAAGAATTAATCCTTTAATTATATTCCAAATTTTAGTAAATATAGATGTTTTAATTGTATAATCATATTCAAAAGTTCCTTCTTCTGCTGCATTTAAAACACTATCAAAACTACTAAATCTACTGGTAGTTTTATTGGTATTAAATGTATTTAATGGAAACTTAACTAAAGCAACAACATACTGATCATTCATTGTTTTTTCATCAACATTAGAAAGTTCTATTATACCACCCTTTACATAAGCATAACCTTTATATCCATATCCCCACACATCAAGAGTATCAGGAAAAGAATAAAAACCATGAATTTTAACATAGAAGTTCTTAAAATCTACGTTACTAAGTTTATCTATTAAATTCCAGTATAATATTTGGGCATCACTTACATTAACAATAAAATCTTTTATTTTATAATTTAAAGTAAAGGTATGATTTTTATAAAGATCATATTTACCAAAACAAAGTTCAATACCTGTACTTGTTGAATTAATTCCATAATAACCTTTTTTTTCAGATAAAGATTCATCAACATCCCAATTTTTATATTTAAGAGGAACTCCATCCATAGAAACAGTAAAATTTGTTAACGTATGAGTATCAAGATCATTATAAACTTTATACCATTCTGTTCCATCAGTTCCTTTTACTTCCCATTTTTCTTTTATATTTGCTGATCCATCTTCATTAAGATAAATATCCATCTCTATCCTATTAATAGTGTTAGCAAAAGCAACAGGAATAAATAAAAACAAACTAACTAAAAATAATAATAATTTTTTCATATATATCCTTTTAAAAGTAAAAAGACAACTTATTGTTGCCTTAAAACTTTACTTTAACATTTTCTCTTTCAGCAGCATCAGCTTCGAAGAATTTTTCTTTAGTAAATTGAAACATACCAGCAACAATATTAGATGGGAATAATTCGCATTTGTTGTTATATGCAAGTACGCTATCGTTATAAAATTGTCTTGCATAAGAAATTTTATCTTCTGTTTCTTTTAAATCTCCTTGAAGTTTTAAAAAGCTTTCATTTGATTTTAAGTCTGGATAACTTTCAGCAAGAGCAAATAATTTACTAATAGCTCCAGTTAGCTCTCCGTTTGCTTTTAATTGATCTTCAGGTGCAGTTGCAGATAAATAACTTTTTCTAGCTTTTATAACGCCTTCTAATGTTTCTTTTTCATGTTTAGCATAACCCTTTACTGTTTCAACTAAATTAGGTATCATATCAAATCTTCTTTTAAGTTGAACATCAATTTGTGACCACTGATCTTTTACCTTATTTCTTAATACTACAAGTGCGTTTCTAGTAGATATAATGTATAGTGCAATAAAAATAGCTAAGCCAGCAATTATTGCAAGAATAATGTATACTACAGGCATATTTTCTCCTCCTTTTTCTATTTTAAGTATATAAAAACTACATATAAAAGTCAATTACTTTAGAAGCAAATTTTTTATTTTATTTCAATAAAATGCATGGAATACCATATTTTTACAGGAGTTCCTGGTAAATATTTATCTCCATTACTTGAATCAAGATAATATTTTACTCCTTCTTTAATTGGAAAGATATAATATCCCTCTTCAGTTATTAGTTTTTTCTCTAAAATGTTATTTACATCACTAGTTGAAATTGTTAACATCCATACTTTTTTATTTTCTTTATTTACTGGTGGATATATAAGATTTTTATTTTTCATAATACTAACATATATATAATATTTAAATACATCACGACTAAGAATCTCTCTAAAATGTCCACCTTCTCCAAGTCTTAATCCTTTAAAAATAGTATATGGTATTAATGATTTAAACTCATCATAGCTATAACGATCAGTTATTGCTTTATCAAACTCATCTTTATTCCATTTAATATTTTTACCAAATTCATAAACATTAGCAAATAAAGCATTACCATCAGTTGTAATAAAATCATTTGCAAAAACATTATGATTATATGGAGTTATTACATGATAATATTTTACATCTTCTTTAATTATTTCTTGTTTAATTAATTTAACCCCATATATTTTACCATTCTTATTTATCTTTGCTATTTCATCACCAATTTCTAAATAAGGATCATCAATTGAAATAAATCTATTTTTGCTAATATTAAACACACTATGAGTACCTACTGTTTTAAGATATGTTCCATCAGAAAAACTAGATTTTAAATAAGTATCTGATTTTCCTTTTCCTTCCATCCAAACTGGATAAGCATAACCTTTTTTACCTTCTTTATAATTCCATACAGTAAGAAGATCATAATAAGTTACATCTTCAATATTTTTATATTTACCATTTGCAAGTAATATTTTAGTTCCTTTAACTAAACATGAAGCAGAACCTTCAACTGTTACTGGTCCAGTAACTAAATTAATAGCAACTTGTCCATTACTACTGTTATATGTATAATCACTACCTTGTGTCAGTTGAGTTCCATTCATTCTTATTGTAATTGAACTCGGAAGGAGGTTATTTGCTCCTGTTGCAGATAATCTAAATGAAAAAGATTGATTTAAAAGAGTTTCAGTACCATTTGTAATATTTTGATTACTACTATTATATGCTGTCATATTTGATAGTGTAAATTTAACTGAAGCATACCATAAAAAGGTTATATCACTACATCTTGTTGCAAAACCTTGAGCTGTTGAAGCATTTGCAATATCATTTGCTGTTGCACTATTACCTAAACTATCAGTTCCAAAAATAGTAAAATAATATTTACTTTCTGTTAAATTAGTTAAGTTATAACTTCTTAACGTCCCTGATACATTAGTTCTACTTACCTCTGAAAACGATCCATTTGTTTCTTTATAAGTAATTATAGTAAAACTTGTTATTGTGTTATCATCAGTTGCAGTCCAATTTAATACTCCATTATATGGTGTTGTAGATTGAGTTACTGTTACATTACTAATTATTGGTGGATCGGCATCAACAAGATTGGGATTAATAGGAACAGTTAAACTTACCGAACCAATAACACTATCCGGATTTCCAGATGACTTCATTTTTATTGGTAAACTTTGAGGTGATGAAACAAAACCAGTTGGTTTATTATTCTTAATATAAAAGGTAATTGTTTTTTCCTCACCAGCATTTATTATAAAACTGCCCGCTGATCCTCCAGTTTGATTTGTAACTGAAAAATCTGCTTTTGTTGATTCTAAAGTAATGGTTTTATCAACTTGATAAGAATTTATAATTGTTGCACTAAAGGCAGCAATTTGATTATTTGTAACATCTCCTGTTGCTCCTAAAGGAATGCTGCCAACAAGTTGACCTTTAGATGGTTCACTTAAGTTTAATGTATAAGAACCATTAATTGGATAAGGAGCATTATCTAAAGAAGGATCTATTTCAATTCTTATTGTATAAATTATTTGAGCTCCCGGAGCTATTTCATCGCCAACACTTATTCCCAAAACAGTTTTAATTATTGTTACGTTTGCTGAATGATTTGCATCAGTTTGCAAATTAAAGGTTGGCTCATTATATATATAACTATAATAAGTATCATTAAGTAATGTTACTTGATATTCAGCATAATATATTTGATTATTTTTAGGATTAACATTTGAATCAAAGAATAAATTAAAATCAATGTTGGTATTAGAAAAAGTTGGTATTTGTCCACTTACCAAATTTTTACTATCTATTAGTACAACACTAGTTATTTTTATTTCTTTATCATTTTTTAACACACTTACATTTCCAAGTATACCAAGATTACTACTTAAAGCAGCATAACCGATTGTAAAAGTGCTAAGAACAATTATAACTGCTAGTGTTATAATTATATGCCATTTTCCTTTCATATTACGTCCTTCACTCTATTTTAGTTAAACATTAAAATTAAGCGCACAAATTAAATTTAAATTAACATTTTCTGTTGGTAAAAGATCTTCAGAAGCTGGGATATATTCAACTTTAACTTTAACAGGTATTGTTCCTGTTTCTTTAGGAATAAGCAAATTAATGTTTTCAGTTGTCTCTTGACATTCAACCGAATTATAAGTAACGGTATATCTAATATAATTTTTTTGTTCAGCAGTTAAACCACCCATAATTATTGAACTTAAATATACATCAAGAGTTCCTTCATTAACAAGATTTAAAGTAAATTCTAAATACTCTCCTGGTTCACTTAATGTTACTCCATAGTTAATTGACGCTCCAGAAATAGTTGGTAGCTCTGTTGTTGCATTACTTCCAAATGTAAGCTCATAACTATCGCTATCAAATGAAACATTATAACTTGCACTTTTAAATTTAACACCACTATAAACAGTTAACTGTGATGTTATACTTGCAAAACCTATTGACATAACAATAATTAAAATTGCCAGCATTACAATCATTTTTTCTTGAAAGTTATTTTTCTTTTTCATGTTTCCTCATGTTTCCTCCAAATAAAATACTATCCTATCAAATTTTATTATACTTCAATTATTGATTTTACACAAGAAAGACATTATATAATTTAATTATTAATTGTGATATAATATATTTAGGTGATAAGATGAAAATAAAATATTTGCGCTTAACAAAGGAAGAAAAAGCAAAGGTAAGAAAAAAATATTTTGATACCAAAGCTGGATTAAACGTAAGAAAATTTCTTTCAATGAGTATGCTATGTTCTGTTTTCTTAATTATAATTAGTATTTTCTTATGTTATGATGCTTTTTATGATGAGTTTGATAGTGCAACATTAATATTTTCTGTTGTAAATGCTTTTTTTGGATTATTTATATTATATTATACAAGAAAGATATATATAGAAAAAATTAATAATTATTTAGTAAAAAAGAAGTAAAAATTTACTTCTCTTTTTTTGCTAAAGTATAATATACTTCGTGATTTTTATATTCAACATTTTTTATTATACCAAGCTCAGTTAAACTCATTACTTGAACATCTTTTTCTTTGAAAATATCCATTAACTTAATAGCAATATCAACTGTTGTATCATAGGTATCATGAAATAGTATAATTGATCCATCTTTATAATTATCAAGCACATATTTAATAATTCTTTCTTCGTTTGGATCTTTCCAATCTAAAGTATCAAGATCCCATCTAAAAAATGGTGTTGAAAGTGAATTTATTACATGAGATGAATAAGATCCATATGGTGGTCTTGTATATTTAAAATAAGTTCCTGTAAGATTATATAGTATTTCATTGCTAAGTTTAAATTCATCATTAATAACTTTATCACTTTGAAGATCCATTCTTTTATGCGCCCAAGAATGATAACCTATTTCACTTGAAGAATTATGAATATATTTAACAGTTTCTTCATCACCACTTATCTTAATTCCAACTAAAAAAAAAGTTGCACTCATTCCTCTTTGTTCTAAAGCATCGATTAATTTTCGTGTTTTTTTACCATTTGGACCATCATCAAAAGTAAAAGCAACTGATGATTTATTATAAACATATTTTGGTTTGGTAATAGGAACATCATTAATATCTTCGGGGATTAAAACTGCTCCATAAGATACATTAACAGCTTTAATAGAAACAAATGCAAAAACCAAGCTAAATAATGCAAAAAACACTAAACTTTTTACAAATAAATCATCATATAATAATTTTTTCTTAAGTTTAAATTTCATTATTTATTACCCTTCATTTTCATTTTAACATTATTTTTACACTTTTACTATTGTTTATTATTTTTTAATTCATATAGTTTATTTAAAGCTTCCATTGGTGTAATATTAAGAGGATCAATATCTTTTAAAATATCTTCTTTTTCTACTTCTTTTTCCTCTTCAAAAGGAAGAGATAATTGTATTTTATCTTTTTTATAATCTTTTTTATTTTTTTCATATTCATTTAATAATTCATTTGCTCTTTTAATAAGAGAATCTGGCATATTTGCAAGAGATGCTACATGAATACCATAACTTTTATCAATCGAACCTTTTTTAACTTTATGAAGAAAAATAAGTTTACCATCTTCTAGGGTTGCATCAACATGAACATTTTTAATCGATCTATATTTTTGTTCTAACTTAGTTATTTCATGATAATGAGTTGAAAATAAAGTCTTGCATTTTATATTATCATTAATATATTCAAGTATTGCTTGAGCAAGTGACATGCCATCATATGTAGCTGTTCCTCTTCCAAGTTCATCAAATAATACTAAACTATCTTTAGTAGCATTTTTTAAAGCATTATTAGCTTCTAACATTTCAACCATAAATGTAGATCTTCCTGCCACTAAATCATCAGATGCGCCAATTCTTGTAAATATTTTATCAATTATAGGCAATATTGCTTTTTTACATGGAACAAAACAGCCTATTTGAGCCATAATAATTGTTATAGCAACTTGTCTCATATATGTTGATTTACCACTCATATTTGGACCAGTAATAATAAGAGTATATGTATTACTATCCATAATACAATCATTATCTACATACTCTATATCACTTACCTTTTCAACAACAGGATGTCTTCCACCAGTAATTTCTAAAATATTATTAGTGTTAAGTATAGGTCTTGTTAAATGATAATCATCTGTATTTTGTGAAAAGGCTGCTATTATATCAAGTTCTGCTAAAACATCAGATGTATTTCTAATATCAAGAATATCCTTTTTTATAGTATCTTTTATTTCTAAAAATAAATCATATTCAAGATTAAAGATTTTTTCTTCAGCATTTAATATCAAATCTTCTTTTTCTTTTAATTCTGGAGAAATAAATCTTTCATAATTAGTTAATGTTTGTTTTCTTTCCCAACCATAACTTTCTTTTACTTCTTTAGCCTGACCTTTAGATATCTCAATATAATAACCAAATACTTTATTAAAACCTATTTTTAAGTTTTTAATACCCGTTTGTTTTTTAATCTTTTCTTCAAAAGAAGCAATAAATTTTTTACCACTATGCCTTACTTTTTTAAGCTCATCAAGTTCCTTATTATACCCTTCTTTAATTAAAGAGCCTTCTTTTAAAGTAACGGGAGCATCTTCATTTATACTTTTTTCAAGTAAAGTATATAAATGAGCAAAAGTCTTTATTTCATAATTAAACTTTAATTTACTAATTATTTCTTTGATATTAGGTAAATATTTAATACTATTTTTAAATTGTAATAAATCTCTTGCATTTAAAGAACCGTTAGTAATCTTACCAGTTAATCTTTCAATATCATAAATTTCATTTAAATATCCTCTTAATTCATCTTTTAAAATAAACTCTTCATTTAGTTTTTCAATCATATCATATCTTTGATTTAAAATATCCATGTTTCTAGTGGGTGTTAAAATCCAATCTTTTAGTTTTCTAGAACCCATAGAAGTCTTACATTTATCAAGTAACCAAATTAAAGAATATAGTCTTTCTTTATTTCTAATTGTTTCAACTAATTCTAAGTTTCTTATTGTATGAATATCCATTTCTAGGTATTCATTAATATTAATAACTTCTGCTTTTTTTATTCCTTCTAAAGATTTAAGTTGTTTTTTATTTAAATAATAAAATAAGTGAGCAACTCCTATCTTTCCTCTTGGATCAACTATATCATCAAGAATATTTTCATCAATATTTTCAAGAATTTGATCTTCAAAAGATATTTCTATTTCATATAAATTTTTAAGTTTATCAATTAAAGATATTTCTTCATTATCTTTTAAGACAATTTCTTTTACTCCATAATGAAGTATTTGACTAATAAGTTTATCTTCTTCTTTTGATAATATAATACTTAAAAGTCTTCCTGTTGAAATATCAAGTAAAGTTAAAATATATACATCTTTGTATGTTAATAAAGATGCTATATAAGACTCACTATATTTATCTAAAAGTTCAAGATCTGCTATTGTTCCTTTACTAATAACATTTACTACTCCCCTTTTAACCATTCCTTTAGTATATCTTGGATCTTCAAGTTGTTCACAGATTGCTACTTTATAACCTTTATTAACTATTTTTTCAATATATGATGATGCAGCATGATGAGGAACACCACACATAGGAACCCGTTCTTTAAGACCTGCAGCACGTCCTGTAAGAGTTAATTCGAGTTCTTTTGATGCAACTAAAGCATCATCAAAAAACAACTCATAAAAGTCTCCTAAACGATAAAATAAAAGTTCGTCTGGATATTCTTTTTTTATTTCCATGTATTGAGCCATCATAGGACTTAAATCATTAATATTAACTTCACTAAGCTTCATAATTATTCCTTTATTTGTCAGTTGTTATTATAACATTATAAGTATTTTATGTAAAATAAAAATCACTATTTTTCAAGTGATTCTAAATAATTAATAGCCTCATCAATAGTTTCTACCATTACTAGTTTAAAGTTAAACTCTCTTTCTTCATAAAATTTTAAAGCTTCATCATAATTATCTTTAGGTACAAAGAAGATATGTGCATTATCTTTTTTAGCACCAAGCATTTTATATTTAACTCCTCCAATAGCTCCTATTTTGCCATCTTCTTCAATAGTACCAGTCCCCATAATAGTAAGACCTTTACTTAAATCTTCTTCTACTAAAGAATCATATATAGCAAGCGTAAGCATTAATCCTCCAGATGAACCAGCTTCACTTGGTGATGTTGTAATATTTATTTTAGGATCAGTTTCATATTCAAAAGTTTTATATACTCCAACACCAATTACTTTTTGTCCTTCATATTCATAGATTTCTGCTTTTCTTAAATATTCTTTTCCTTTATTTAAAACTTTAAGTTCTATTTTATCACCAATATTTTGATTTAATATATAATTTTTTAAATCTTTAAATTCATTAAATTTAGTTCCATCAAATTCAAGTATTTGATCAAGTAACTTAACATCGGTTTTAGTTTCATCTTGAACATATAAAACAATATCTTTTTCACTTTTATATTCAACTTTTTTTCCAGCTTTTTCATACGCAGTTAATATAGCCCCATCAATAGACATTTTATATTCAAGCTTACCTATTTCTAAACTAGTTTCATAATCCATGTTTTCATAAATTATTTGTTTATCTTTAACAAGTTGCCAATCTTTAATTAAAAAAGATAATATTGCTCCAGGTATATTTGCTTTAACAACCGAAACATAATTCATACTATATGATCCTTCCATAGGATAATCATTATCAATATTAATTCGATCACTAAGATTTATAGAGCCTCCTGGTTTATATATAAAGTAAGGTATTTTATAGATAAACAAAAAGAAGAATAGTACAATTACTATACATTCTTTTATAAATTTTATAAATGTTTCTTTAGATTTATTATATGGTTTCATTTATATCACCTTGTTTATTATATCATTATTTTTATATAAATAAATATATTATTATGGTAGTCCTGCTATAAAGGTAGTATTAC